>JAZQBI010000056.1:0-1868 GCA_045545635.1 Clostridia bacterium
CCTTATTTTCTGACAAACGGAAAGTCCGTCTATCTTTGGAAGCATCAGGTCAAGGATGATAATATCAAGATTTTTGTCGTGAGCAAGTTTAAGGGCTTCTTCCCCGTCATAAGCGGTTTCCACAGTGTAGCCATCCTGCTCAAAATTAAATTTCATTCCTTTAACCAATAGTTTTTCATCATCTACTATCAAAATTTTCATTTTCTTTTTTCCTTCCTGCGTTATTCTGTGCTATCAACTGTGATGTAAATCTTAATTTTTTCAAAAGTTTTGTCTCCGATACCTTTGACAGAATTTATATCGGAAACCGATTTAAAACCGCCATTGAGTTTTCGGTAATCTATTATATTGGAAGCAAGATAATCCCCTATGCCCGGAATGAGCATCAGTTCTTCCTTTTCTGCAGTGTTTATGTTTATCACAGGAACCGGAGCGGAATCATCACCGATTGAGGGAACATTTACCGTAGTATCGGAAATAATGTGTGCATCAAGCTTCATAATATCCGTATCGGCATTCTCGGTAACACCGCCTGCAGCATACAAAAGGTCACATATTCTTGAACCCTTCCGGAGAACATATTCTCCGGGGTTTCTGACTTCTCCCGTGACATGTGCCCTGATTTTCTGCACTTCCTCGGATTTTATTACAGTCACAGATGCAGGCTCTGCTTCCCTGCTTATGCCGATTCCGATAACTGTAAGAAATGCCACAGCGAGAATCAGACCGGTAAGCTTGTCTATGCTGTTTCCCATAATATTACTCCAGATAATCTTTTAGCTTTTTGCTTCTGCTGGGATGACGCAGTTTTCTGAGTGCCTTGGCTTCTATCTGACGGATACGCTCTCTGGTAACATTAAATTCCTTGCCGACTTCCTCAAGGGTACGGCTTCTGCCATCATCAAGACCAAAGCGGAGCTTAAGCACCTTTGCCTCTCTTGGTGTTAAGGTATCCAGAACATTTATAAGCTGCTCCTTGAGAAGAGTGAATGCCGCCATTTCCGATGGTGCAGGAGCATCACTGTCGGGTATGAAATCTCCAAGAATGCTGTCCTCTTCCTCACCTATGGGAGTTTCCAGAGAAACAGGCTCCTGCGCAATCTTCATAATTTCACGGACACGCTCTTTGCTCATATTCATTTCCTTGGCTATTTCGTCCACACGGGGTTCTCTGCCAAGTTCCTGAAGAAGCTGTCTGGAAACACGAATAAGCTTATTGATGGTTTCTACCATATGAACAGGTATTCTTATGGTTCTTGCCTGATCTGCAATAGCTCTGGTTATTGCCTGTCTTATCCACCATGTTGCATAGGTACTGAATTTGAATCCCTTGGTGTAATCAAACTTTTCTACAGCTTTTATAAGGCCTAAGTTACCTTCCTGAATAAGATCAAGGAAAAGCATACCTCTGCCCACATATCTTTTTGCAATACTTACAACAAGTCGAAGGTTAGCTTCTGCAAGCTTTTTCTTTGCTTCTTCGTCACCAAGGTGCATTCTTTCTGCATAATACATCTCCTCATCCGCAGAAAGAAGCGGTACCTTACCGATATCCTTAAGGTACATACGAACCGGATCGTCAAGACCTATTCCCTCGGGAACAGAAATGTCAATTTCCTCCTCGGAGGTCTGGATTTCCTCTAGCTCCTTCTCCATGTCTTTGACAAGCTCTATACCCATGGCTTCCAGATTTTCGTAGAGTTTTTCCATATCCTTTACTTCAAAATCAAGCTCGCTTACAGCCTCCTCGATTTCCTTAAAGGACAAAACACCCTTTTTCTTTCCTAGTTCAACAAGTTCAAGGACTATCGCTTTTTTGTCAGCTATAGTCTTTTCTCCTTTTATATCCACTATAATGCTCCTTTCCC
>JAZQBI010000057.1:0-6349 GCA_045545635.1 Clostridia bacterium
ATTATAACATATAAATATCATATTTTCCACAGTTTTTTCAAAAATGTATTTCATTTTTGTAACAGTTACAGCGGTTTTGTTGACTTTTTTTTGATAGAATGCAATAATTATAGAAATTAATGATATTGGAGGGCATATGCATGAAGAACAGATTACTAAGGCTTACTGCACTTATTATGTGCGTACTTTTTGTTGTAAGCTTTGCTTCCTGCAGCGAAGTCAAGCAGGCGCAAAGATCTCTTGAAGAAATGCTCGACACTTTGATAAAAGGAGATTATCTTACTGCCAGAGATGCCTACATCTCGCAAATGGGCGGTGACAATGACTTTTTGGGTTGTAAGGATAATTTTAATGAGGAAAACTTTCCTGCATATGATATGCACAAAGAACTTTTTTCAACTATGGAATATAAGGTGATTAAAACGGTTCTTGATGAGCCTGCCAGAGTTACATTTCTGGTGGAAATTACAGCTCTTGACCTGGAGCCTGTTGCCGACAAGCTTTTTGAAACGACAGAAAACTTCAACTTTATGGCAGAAAACAACGAAACGGAACTTACCGATGAGGAAATAAATGCAGTTCTCACACAGCAGATGGTAGATATAAGCCACGACTACCTGAAGGGCGAAGACAGAAAAATGAAAACAACTCAGCTTGAGGTAAATGTCTGCTACGAAAAGGACAGAGTGTGGAGAGTTTTTCCGGACGATAAGCTTGTAAATGTGCTTACAGGCGGAGTTTACAACAGATATAACAGAATAATGCAGGAATATCTGGAAAACTAAAATCAAAAGGTAGTGTAAAAAATTCGTTTGAATTTTTATACACTACCTTTTTTGTCTAGTCTATCTCAACATTTTCTATTATTCCATATCCCGTACCGCCCTTGGGCTGAGTGTTGGGATAGTCGTGATTTACCGTTTGTCTTACTGTTCTTATGATGAGATCCTTATCATCGCTTGTTGCAGCAGTGCCTGCAAAGCTTACACCGTCTATATATGTATTCTTTACGGTATTGATGTGATCGGGATAGAAAAGCTCCTTCCAGTCCTTGGGATCATCAGAGCCAAACTTGTAGGTCTGGGAGAGAGGTCCCACCTTAATTACCGGAATGCCTTTTTCTTTCAGCACACCCATGGGACTTAGTACCTTGATATTGCTAAAGCACAGATTATCCGTATCGGCACAGACATCAAAGAGGCCGTTTACAGTAATGCCTGCAATACCCTCGTCTGCAAGTTCGGGGAATACGATATTATCAAAATACACATTTTCTATAACACCGGGGATGGGAGAATAGTCTCTTTCGGGATCACGGAAAAGCGGCTGACCGTAGAGCTTGAAGGTATATACACCGCTGATATCCTTTAAGATACAGTTGCGGATAGCACATTCGTTGGAAGAGCCGTCGTCATAGAGCTTTCTTCCGGGGAGGAGACGGAGCTCATTGTGTTCACTCTTGATATTTTCTATAATGAGATTTTCTATATTGCCGTAGGTTATTGCGGAGGAATACCAGTCCCAGGCATTTAAGGCAATCATATCATCACCCATATTTTTGCCCTCAAGGTTTCGTATTATACCATTCTTTACGTGACCGTTAACATGGATGCCGTCCTTCTGATAGTTTTCAAAAACACCGTTTTCGATGCAGAAGCCGTCGCAGTTGCATATCTGCACCGCATAGGAAAGACAATTTGCAGCGGTAAAGTTCTTAACAATAACATTCTTTACATTGGAGAAAATCATCATACCAAAACTGCCCCTTATGGGGTTTTCAGGATCTATCTGAAGTCTCACATTTCCGTTGGAAAGTGCAGGGGTGTAGGAAAGTGTTTCCCATATACCGCCTTCTATGGCTATATCGCAGGTGGGATTGTCAAGATGCACCTCACGGAAGGCACCGTCAAGAATATTATCACTTACCACAAGAGGACGGGATATGTTTGGTACAGATGCTATCCTCTGGTCAAAATCCGCACGGATTTTGTAACCGGAATGCATAACAATGGGACGGTCTGTATATACTGTGTTCTCCATCTTTGGTATGTACAGGCAAGGAGAGTCGGCAAATGCCTTTTCGATGGCATCTGACCAGATGAGTACTTCCTTTGTCACATCACCGTCGGGAGTTTTGATTGTTACAGTTTTCCTTTTTGCATAAGCCTTGTAGTCAGCAAGAGATACCGGATTTTCGAAAGCATAATCCGATTTTACCTTGGATTCAATTTCTTTATAGAGTTTTGTCATTTTTTCATTCATAGCAGAAAACCTCCGTTTCTCTTATAGTCTACATAATACACAGACAAAAATAAATGGAAAATCGTCTTTTTTTGGTAAAATCGTACTTGCAATGTACACGAAAATGCTATATACTTTTTTTGAGGTGGCAGATATGTTTGATATAGAAAATTTAAGCGAGCTTCTCAAAGCCTTTTACACGGTAACGGGAGTCAAAATAGTTGTGACAGACAGTCTTTTTAATGAGATTGCCGCATATCCGGAAACGGACTGTGCCTTTTGCACCAAGGCAAAAACCTTAAGCGGAAATCCCTGCCGAATAAGTGAAGTGGAATTCTGCAAAAAATCCAGAAGCCTCAAAAATCTATACACGGGAAGATGTCACGCAGGATTGTGGGAGTCGGTCTTCCCCATAATGGACGGCAGTCTCCTTAGAGGTTATATAATGTTCGGGCAAATTGCCAAAAAAGGCGATATTCCCAAACGGGACTACAATCCGTACTGCCTTGAATTTGCAGACACTCCCAGAAAAAAAACCACGGAAGAAATAAAGGCGTGCACCGTTATACTGAAAGCCTTGTCAAGCTATGCCATAACCGCCGACAGCAAAGAGACAAGCCCCAAAGAGCCGGGACTTGCCGTAGCAGATTACATTGCAAATAATCTCTCGGAAAACCTAAGTATCGAGGCTCTTTGCACACATTTTTCCATGAGCAGAAGCAAGCTCTACAAAGAGACAACACCCTATATGCCGGGTGGGATTGGTACATACATTAAAAATCAAAGACTTGCCAAGGCAAAAAGACTTCTTGCAGAAACAGACCTTTCCATAAGAGAAATATCCCGAAGAACCGGTTACTGCGACAACAACTATTTTTCCAGAGATTTTAAAAAATGTACCGGTTTTTCTCCGGCAAAATACAGAACAAGAAGCAAAAAAGAACAGTAAAAAATCACTGTTCCCTTTTTAAGCCATTGAGTAATGTAATTTTTTTCGGCAATACAGGCTTTCCTGTGCAATCAAGCTCCCCGGGGACTATGTTCTTGTTAGCTCCGTGATAGTCGCTTCCCCCTGAATACAATAGCTTAATTTTGTTTTTCCTGAGAACCCTTTTTATGAGGGTTCTTTCTTTTTTGCCGTATCTTGAGTAGTAGAGTTCAAGTCCCTCTATCCCCATATCCGCAAGACACAAGAGCCTTTCTTCAAATTTCTCAGACGCAAGCCGTTTTTCTCCCTCGCCCCCAAGGGGATGTGCCCACACGGGGATTCCTCCTGCCCTTTTAATTGCATCTATGGCAACCTTGGCATCTATTCTGTCGTCACCGCCAGGAATACCTGAAAGGTACTTATCTATTGCCTCGCCTATGGATAAAGCATAGCCTCTTGCCATAAGAATTCTTGCCATATGAGGCTTGCCTGCGGATTTTTCTTTGAATAGAGACTCTTTTTCCTCATCTGTAAGTGTAATGGAGTGCTTGTCCCTGAGGAAGTCTATCCGTTATTGGAGTTTTTCTTCACGAAGCTTTGCACAAAGCTCCACAGTATTTACAAAATCCTTATTTTCCGTATTAATACCGTAACCTAAAATATGACATTTGCCCTTTTCTGTCCTGCAGGAAAATTCTATTCCCGTAACAAGGCTCAAACCATAGGTGTCAATGTCTTTTATATTATTATAAAAATCCGCATTATCATGGTCGGTAACGGAAAAGGTTGTAACCCCGTGTTTTCTGAGCCTTTTTATCAGCTCCTCGGGAGAATCCGTACCGTCGGAAAAGGCGGTATGCAGGTGCATATCCGCCTTGTTATGTGTTTTTTGGGTAAAAATAAACATAATAAGTTACTTCCGTTTCATATCATTGAGAAAAAGTCCATCTGACTGCTTTCGGGCATACCGTCAAGCACACCTGCATTACGCATTACCTCAAGAACGGTCTTGTTGACCTTGGAGCGCTGCTGGAGGTCTTCTATGGAGTCAAAGGCTTCTGTCTCTCTCGCCTCCGCAATGGCTATTGCAGCATTTGTTCCAACACCTGCAAGAGCATTGAGGGGCGGAATTATGCCCGTTTCCGTAGGCAGGAACTTGGTCGCGTGGGACTTGTACAAATCTATCTTGTCAAACTTGATTCCTCTGGCGTACATCTCCACAACAAGCTCCAATATGGTTATCATTCTCTTTTCCTTATCACTGGCTTCCTTGGAGGCTTCCTTTGCCTCGAACATCTTGAGGCTGTCTCTTGCCACCTGCTCGCCCATTGCCATATATTCCGCATCAAATTCGTCGGCACGGACGGTAAAATATGAGCAATAGAATTCCTTGGGATGATGCACCTTGAAGTAGGCTATTCTGTAAGCACTTGTTACATATGCCACGGCGTGTGCCTTGGGGAACATATATTTTATCTTCTTACAGGAGTCTATGTACCATTCGGGGATATTATTCGCCCTCATTATTTCCTCAAATTCCTCGGTGAGTCCCTTACCCTTACGAACACTTTCCATTATCTTGAACGCCTTGGCATTTTCCACTCCGTGATGTATGAGATATACCATGATGTCGTCACGGGTACAGATGGCATCTTTAAGGGTACATATGCCTGCAAGAATGAGATCCTGAGCATTGTTTAGCCAAACATCCGTACCGTGGGAAAGTCCCGATATACGAACAAGCTCGGAAAATGTCGTAGGCTTGGTATCTACAAGCATCTGACGGACAAACTTGGTTCCGAATTCAGGTACGGCAAAGGTACCCACGGGACTGTTAATCTGTTCGGGAGTTACACCCAGTGCCTCGGTGCCTGTAAAAAGGCTCATAGTGGCAGGATCATTCATGGGCACCGTTACAGGGTCAATATCCGTAAGGTCACGGAGCATCCTGATAACGGTGGGATCATCGTGTCCCAGAATATCCAGCTTGAGCAGGTTTGTATCTATGGAATGGTAGTCAAAGTGCAGTGTAATGATATCGCTCTCCGTATCGTCTGCCGGATGCTGAATTGGGGAAAATTCGTGAACATCACGGGATTTTGGCACAACTATGATACCGCCTGGATGCTGACCTGTGGTTCTCTTTACACCGGTACAGCCTTTAACCAGTCTTTCTATCTCCGCATTGGAAACATACTGTCCCTTTGCCTCGTAGTACTTTTTAACAAAGCCGTAGGCGGTTTTCTCCGCAACGGTACCTATGGTACCTGCACGGAACACATGGGTTTTTCCAAAAAGCTCTTCTATGTACTTGTGAGCTCTGCCCTGATAATCCCCGGAGAAGTTAAGGTCGATATCAGGCTCCTTGTCTCCCGAAAAGCCAAGGAAGGTTTCAAAGGGGATATCATGTCCGTCCTTTAACATAAGAGTTCCGCAATCGGGACAAATCTTGTCCTCCATATCGCATCCGGAACCCACAGAGCCGTCGTTGATAAACTCCGAGTGCTTGCAGGCAGGGCAAATGTAGTGGGGACAAAGGGAGTTAACCTCGGTAATATCACTCATATATGCCACAAGGGACGAACCAACAGAACCTCGGGAGCCTACCACATATCCGTCGGAGTTGGACTTACGAACCAGCTTCTGTGCAATAACATAGAGCACGGAATAGCCGTTGGATATAATGGAATTTAATTCTACATCTATTCTGTCCTTTACAATGGCAGGAAGATTTTCGCCATACAATCTCTGTGCCTTCTCATAGGTACTGGAACGCAGAATTTCATCGGAATTTGGAATTTCCGGAGGTGCCTTGTCGGGAGGCACGGGAACGATTCCCTCTTCTATCATATCTGCAATTTTGTTGGTGTTTTCTATAACGACTTCCCTTGCTAAATCCTCACCGAGGTAGCTGAATTCTCCCAGCATTTCCTCAGTAGTACGGAAGAAAAGGGGTGCCTGATTGTCCGCATCGTCAAAACCCTGACCTGCCATAAGAATTCTACGGAAAATTTCATCCTCGGGATTCATAAAGTGCACGTCACAGGTGGCAACGGTCAGTTTATCAGACTTTCTGCCAAGCTCTATTATGGTGCGGTTTATGTATTTTAAATCCTCTTCGCTATCCACTCTTCCCTCTCTTACCATAAAGGCGTTGTTACCAAGAGGCTGAATTTCCAG
>JAZQBI010000058.1:0-3605 GCA_045545635.1 Clostridia bacterium
CCCACGCAATATGGAAACAACCATATTTTTACAATGCTGGATTGTACTCCCGTAGGGTTAAGAGTAAAGCTTTCGAATTAAAAATTCCGTTCGTACAGAGTTGAAAGCTCATTATGAAAGGAATGAAACGAATGATCGAAATAAATAATCTCAGCAAGCAATTTCAGAACGAGACGGAGATTGCGTATCAGGATATGACCTTTGAAACAGGGAAGTCCTACATGCTCTTGGGGGCTTCCGGCTGTGGGAAGTCCACCCTACTGAACATGATCGCAGGGATTCTGAGTCCAACAAACGGTTCAATTAAGATTGACGGTATGAATATGACTGCCGCCTCCCAGAAGGAAAAGGATCGCTTCCGAATTCAAAAGATCGGCTATGTCTTTCAGGATTTTAAGCTGATTAACGACATGACCGTTGCAGATAATATCGGCATCCTCCGTTTGGAGGGCATCGATGTTTCTGCTATGGATGATATGCTTCGTACCCTTGATATGTATCATAAGAAAAATGCCAAAATCAAACACCTTTCCGGGGGACAGAAGCAAAGAGTTGCCATTGTCCGTGCTCTGGTCAAGCATCCCGACATTATTCTTGCAGATGAGCCAACGGGAAACCTCAATTTTTCCATTGGGGAGCAGGTGATCAAAGAGCTGGTCGCTGTTTCTAAAGGAAAGACCCTCATTGCAGTGACCCACGATGACCGCCTTGCAAAATTCTTTGATGAGACCATCGATATGAACGAGATCACCGGCGGAATGCGTGATACAGTCTCCGGAAAGGAGGCCCCGTAAGATGCTGAAATTTGCCCTGAAAAACATGGCGATCAAAAAGGTCCAAATCCTTTTGATTGTGATTTCCATTGTGATCTCTGCCGGCATCGGCGTCCTTGCCTTCAATGTGGCTACCCAGGTAGACGAGGGCATTACCAATAACGCCGGGTATTATTCCGCCATCATCGGTCCTGCGGGAAGCAATACCCAACTGGCCATGAACTCCATGTACTTTACCGATACGCCTCTGGGAACTCTGCCCTATTCGGTGGTTTCTGATTTACAAAGAGATTCCAGAGTGACCTCTGTGATCCCCTTTGCCATGGCAGACAGCTTTAACGGCTACAATGTGGTAGGAACGACACCCGATTTCCTGAAAAACAAAACAGTGGACAAGGGAGAAATGTTCGATGCCGCTCAAACTCTGCAGGTAGTTGTTGGCTCTAATGTTGCAAAATACTGTGACCTTTCTATCGGCGAGGTGATCTACACAAGCCATTCCGCAAGCGGACAGGACACACATACCCAGGGACTTACGGTTGTGGGTATTTTGGAGGAAAGCCATTCTTCCTTTGACAATGTGGTTTTCACCCAAATCAAAACCCTTTGGGATATGCACGACCATGGAGAAGAGCACGATGTCCACGAGGAATCCGAGGAGCATCATCATGGCACAGTTTGCTCTGTCTTGGTCAACACCAAAAATCCGGGCTTTGCAATGCAGCTTGTTGCGGAGTATGACGGGAAAATTCTGACTGCCGAGGATGGAGACAGCTACACTCTGCAAGCCATCGAACCTATGAGCGTCGTCCGTGATGTTCTCCGGGATGCAGACGATACAAAATATATTGTATTCGTCCTCTGTGCAGTCATTTTGATCATGAATATTATGATCATCTCCATCATCACTCTTTTGAACATGTACCATTCTGCAAAGGAAATTGCACTCATGCGTTTGATCGGTATCAGTATGAAGAAAATCAACCTTTTATACATCATCCAGAACAGCATCATGGGTCTTGTGTCAGTATTCCTTGCCTTCGGCGTTTCCAGAGGCTGTATGTCCCTCATGAATGATTATGTAGAATCCATGGGTGTAGTTCTGAACCTGTCTAAGGTGTATCCTATGGAGGGGATCATCCTCCTTGCGGTATTTATCATCAGTGTATTGCCTACTGTAATATGGACATATTGTATGTCAAGAAAGGATAGTATTGCGGAGTAAATTATGAAAAGAATGATTTTATTACTGCTGACTGCGGTGATGCTTTTCTCTCTTGCTGCCTGCGGTGCAGAGGAACCGGGCACAGGGGACGGGGAAATTACCAAGCTCAGCTTCAAAGCGGCTTCGGGCTATGAGTATTTGAAAACTCTGGATGGAAAGCCCGTCACCATCAGCGGATATATGGCAACAAGCTCCCCTGTGGACGGCTCGTTTCTGTTTCTGATGAATCTGCCCTATCAAAATTGTCCCTTCTGCGTACCGAATACCTCCCAACTTTCAAACACCATGGAGGTGTATCCCAAGGAAGGAGAGAGCTTTTCCTATACCGCACAGGCCATCAAGGTTGAGGGAACTCTGGCAGTGTCCGAAAGTGAGGACAAGCCCTTTACCGATACCTATGGGTATGAGTTCTGCTGTAAGATCGTGGATGCAAGCTATACGATTATCAAAGCCGAGGAGCTTTCTGCGGATATGGCACTGTGGCAGAAGATTGCGGAAAGCGATGTGGTGAATGATATCTATAAGATGTACGACTATGTCAACTTCCTGTGCTCTTGGCCTACCTACTATGTCAACAATTTCACAGATGAGAATGGGAACGAGGTCAAGAGCTACTATCTGTACGCAGCCGATGCAGAAAATTTCGTATATCAGGATGGGGCACAGTACAACTACGGCTATCAGGAAGGCTATTTTGACTCCATCATTGCCAAAATCGAGGCGGTAGACCCCTCTGCATTTGCGGACTTGATTGCCAACATTCGCAAGGCAGAAGCCCTTGCACAGGAAGCACTTGCAGAGCTGGAAAACGGAAATTATACTTCCGAGTATCAATATGTGGAAATGTTCGGGCAAGAAGACTATATTTATACCCTGAATAAGGGCGATGAGCTGGCGGCTCGAATGGATGAAATCTATACTGAATTTGCAAATTGGCTGGGAAGCTGGGAAATGTAGGAGGAATTATAATGAAAATTGCAGTCACTTATGAAAATGGTCAGGTATTTCAGCACTTTGGTCATACGGAGCAGTTCAAGGTCTACACAGTAGAGGGAACCGAGCTCCTTTCAGCAGAGGTCGTGGATACTGACGGCTTCGGACATGGGGCTCTGGCGGAGCTCCTGTCCCGGCTGGGGGTTGATACCCTGATCTGTGGTGGCATCGGTGGCGGTGCGCAGATAGCATTAGGGAATGCAGGCATCAAGCTTTACGGAGGCGTCAGCGGCTCCTGTGACGAGGCGGTAAAGGCTTTTCTTGCAGGGAAACTGGACTATAACCCGGATGTCAGATGTGATCACCACGAGCACGCTCACGGTGCGGAAGGCCACTCCTGCGGCAACCACGGCTGTGGCAGCCACGGATGCGGGAATCATAAGTAACGCTTTCATACAATTTTGGAATGCGTTCTTTATCCCGAGAATAATCAACCACATCGCAAAACATGACCGTCGCCGAATAGGATCCATGAGCTTGCCCGCCGGCTCGGAAAAACAAACCAAGCCTTTGGTCAAAAACTAAAGCGAGGTACCTTCACAGTTGACGAAATGAAGGAAGTCGCTGCAGCTGTTGACTGCAAGTACGAAGGTGCATTCATTCTCTCAGACGGA
>JAZQBI010000059.1:0-14874 GCA_045545635.1 Clostridia bacterium
ATGTTACCGATGTTGACTCACAGGGACAGTATATAGAGCTGCTTACCACAGAGGGAATTGAACCGGTACTTCTCAACAATATGATAGACAATCACTTCTCAAGCTTTCTTGAGTATAAGATTACCGATATATCATTTAAACGAGTAGACTCCTATGTTGCAGATTCGCTTAAATCAGATGAAGAAAAAACAGAAGAAGCCGACGCAGAAAAACTCAAAGAGCTATTCGGCAAGTTTATCAATGCAGAGAGTATTGTTATCGAGAAGTTAAAGACAGATAAGATTTCTGCTATGTATGTGATAAGCGAAGAAGCACGCCGCATGGAGGAAATGCAGAAGATGTACGGCGGAATGAATATTCCAAATCTTCCCAAACCTGAGGAGACCTTTGTAGTTAACTCTGCAAGCGGTCTTGTCTCTAAACTTCTTACAGTTTCCGACGAGAATGTCAGAGATTTGGTTTGTCAGAATATTATTGACATGGCAAAACTTTCTCACAACACTCTAAACGGTGATGAAAGAAATGCTTTTATTGCACGAAATGCAGAAATAATGAATATGATAATAGGCTGATAAAAATGGACTGTAATTAATTCCTGCGAATTAATTACAGTCCATTTTAGTTTCGAGTTATTATTACAGTTATCGGTGGATTGTTTGGTCTGTTGTAGAAGTCGTAAACGATAGCTGTGTATTTTTTGTGGTCAAGGTTTCTTATGTATTCAAGCACTTTATCTTTTTCTTCAGTTCCTGAGTTTTTACCGTGATATATGGCAATTGCCGCAAAGCCGTCTTGTTGCAGGAGATTTAATGATTTTTCAATAGCGGAAATGGTAGTGCCGTATTTTGTGTGAATACTGTGATCACCGCCGGGAAGATAACCAAGATTAAACACGACTGCCTTTACAGGCTCGGTAACATATAGTTCAATATTGCTATGGCTGTCTTTGACCATTTTATAATTGGAAAAACCATTATCTGAAAGTCTGCTTCCCGTATGCTCTATGGCAGTGTCCTGAATATCAAATGCGTAGACAAAACCTTTGTCCCCAACAGCGCGGCAAAGTTTTAGTGTATCGTTACCGTTTCCTGCCGTGGCATCAATTGCACGGTCACCGGGATTCAGATAATTATCAATAAAATATTCTGTTATGTTCTGTGGCTGCAGCATAATCCACCTCGTTATTTAAATATCCTGCGGGCATGTTTTCTCAAGGCAACAAGAAGCAATGTTCCAAGGAGTCCTGCAGAAATAAATTCTCCGGCAAAAATGCTGAGACACATAAGAGGATATGCCTGCTTTATGTTATATACAAAGGTTAGTATAAGGGGAACTATGGCAGTATTAGAAAGTATAGGACCGACACAAGCTATAAGATATGCATTTTTTCTTTTGCTTTTGCCCGTCAGATATGTCAGATATGCACCTATGAGGGTTGCAATGCTTCCAAACACGATATCCCACAACGCACATCCCGTTATCAGATTGGATATTATACACCCCACAAAAAGTCCCCATATTGCATAGGGTGTAAAAAACGGAAGAATTGTAAGCGCTTCGCTCACTCGCACCTGTATAAACCCGTTTGCCAGTCCAAAGGATGCTGACACAATGGTAAGAACTGCATACATCGCTGCAATTATTGCAGAATATACTATTGCTTTACTTTTCATAAGAGAACTCCTTATCTGAAAATATGTACGGGAATTCCGTCTTTGTAAACAATATTGTTTTCTCCCTGAATGAGAGGATAAGCATATTTTACAAAAGCATCTGTAACATCAGAACCACTGCTTGCAATATATTCATCAGGTACTTTTTTTTCTGCATTTGCGATTGTTGATATATCAAGAGCGGTTATATCACATGTATATTCATCATTCTGATTTCTTACATAACACATCATTTTACCGCTTTCACCGCCAATTGCGGCTTTTGCTCCTTCATATCCTATGCGGAAAGATTCTTCGATGTCTGTTTTGGAACTGATATGTGCTGCACATCTCTGAGGTGTATTGAGTTCAATACTTCTGGCTTTGCAACCCAGACGTTCTTTCACAAGATGCTCAAGGGTTTTTCCTGCACCGCCGAGCTGCGAATGGCCAAACAGGTCATTGTTTGTTGCACGGGTTTGCTGAGCTATGTAATTTCCGTCCTTATCCTTAATGCCTTCGGAAACGGTTACAATTACAGCTTTTTTTGTTTTCATTACGTTTCTTATGTCATTAAGAAATTTGTCAGTATCAAACACAACCTCAGGAAGATATATGAGATCAGGTGCACCGGAACCTGACATTCTGGCAAGGGCAGAAGCTGCAGTGAGCCAACCTGCATTTCTTCCCATTATCTCAACGATAGTCACACTTTCCAGATCATAGCAAAGTGAGTCACGGGCAATTTCGCTTACCGTTGCAGCAATATATTTTGCCGCACTTCCGAATCCCGGACAGTGGTCTGTGCCCATAAGGTCGTTATCTATTGTTTTTGGAACACCCATAACCTTTATTCCCATGTCAGCACACACTCCGGAGAGCTTATATACAGTGTCCATTGAGTCATTTCCGCCAATGTAACAGAAAACACCAATATCATTCTTTTGGAGTATGTGGGCAATTTTTATAATATCTTCGTCTTTTAACTTATATCTGCAGGAACCAAGAAAGGCAGATGGTGTTTGCTTAAGAATTTCGATTTTGTCACTGCTGTCAAAAAAAGCGGATAAATCCATGAAATTCTCATTAAAAACACCTTCAATGCCGTTTACGCATCCAAATACCTTGGCTATCTTTTCGTTGGAAATTGCGTAAGAAATAACACCTGCAAGTGTTGCGTTGATTGCGGCAGTGGGACCGCCGGACTGACCTACCAGTAAATTCATTTTGTTACCTCCATATATTTTATAGCTTCTTCTCTGTTTGCCTGTTGCCATCTTCCGACAACAGAAAATGAATTAAATTTATGATACTCTTTCGTTGGCACAGATAGATTTTGTATTATCTTTCCGGTAAAATCTCTGTGAGTAAAAAATAAGGTTTCTTCATCATGTTTTTCGTAAACAATATAGTCAGAATCGAATTCCATATTGCGATATGCGGGAAAATGAGTAATCTTTAATTGCTCAATTATGGTATCATCCATATTGGATTTGAAAATTCTGAGTTTTTCAAATCCAAACATGGAAAAAGAGCACTTTCTAAATCTCCAGTCCTTCATGTTTCCTATACTTACAATAGTGTCAAACGAACCGTTTTGCAAGCATTCATCACTAAAGTCCGAGCATATGGCAAATTTGTCCTTATGTGAATATATAAGCAGGGGAGATTCATATGTAAAGCTGTCACCGCATGCCGGACAGGTTACTTTGTTTAAGCTTCCGTCATATGCCTCTTTCACTGTATTATCGAGGGAATCTGCATCCACAAAAGAGTGCATTACACTGTATGAGCAGAAAATGCCCTGACATCTTTCGCATATTATGGGACCGTCGGTTATGAATGTAAACATCAAAACACCTCAATTCTAATACAGTATAACAGAAAAATTGGCTATATTCAACATAATATTTATTTTACTATTGAAAAAACCCCATTTTTGGGGTATAATTATTGCATAAAAAAATATAAAAGGAGAATAAGGATGTATTCAACTGAAGAAATTAGAAAAATTGATCCCGAAATTGCGGATGCTGTAGAAGCGGAAGTTTCCAGACAACGCAACAAAATTGAACTCATTGCCAGCGAAAATTTCGTGAGCAATGCTGTTATAGAAGCAATGGGAACCCCTCTTACCAATAAATATGCTGAGGGATACCCCGGCAAAAGATATTATGGCGGATGCGAAAATGTAGATGTTGTGGAAGCTCTTGCAATCGAAAGAGCAAAAGAACTCTTTGGTGCCGAGCATGCCAATGTTCAGCCCCATTCAGGTGCTCAGGCTAATATGGCAGTATTTTTCTCTGTGCTCAATCCCGGAGACACTGTTCTCAGTATGAGTCTGGCTCATGGAGGTCACTTAAGTCACGGTAGTCCTGTTAATATGAGCGGTAAGTATTTTAATATTGTACCTTATGGTGTAGAGGAAGATACTTCTGTGGTGGATTATGAAAAGATAAGACAGCTTGCTCTGGAATGTAGACCTAAGCTCATTGTTGCAGGTGCCAGTGCGTATCCCAGAACTCTTGATTTTGAGAAGTTTGGTGAAATCGCAAAGGAAGTTGATGCGTATCTTCTTGTAGATATTGCTCACATTTCCGGCCTTGTAGCTGCAGGACTTCATCCAAGCCCTGTACCTTATGCTGATTTTGTTACCACAACAACCCACAAAACTTTGAGAGGTCCAAGAGGCGGTCTTATCCTTTGTAAGGAAGAACACGCAAAATTAGTTGACAAAGCCATATTCCCCGGTATCCAGGGAGGCCCCCTGATGCATATAATAGCAGCGAAGGCAGTTTGCCTTAAGGAGGCACTTTCTGACGATTTCAAAGTTTATCAGAAGAATATAGTAAAAAATGCCAAGGCATTAAGTGAGGCTCTTGTAGCAAACGGAATAGACCTTGTTTCCGGAGGCACAGACAACCACCTTATGCTACTTGACTTAAGAAGCATAGGTCTTACAGGTAAGGAAGCGGAAAAGAGACTTGATGAAGTGGGAATCACCTGCAACAAAAATGCAATTCCCTTTGATCCCGAAAAGCCTTTTGTTACAAGCGGTGTCCGTATTGGTACTCCTGCTGTTACATCCCGTGGCATGGTGGAAGAGGATATGAAAGAAATTGCAGAACTTATTACTCTTACACTCAAAAATTTTGATAGCAGTAAAGACGAAATCCGTTCCAGAGTTGATGCCCTCTGTAAGAAATACCCGTTGTACGAATAATACTTAAAGGGAGGCAGTGCCTTGAAGCCCCTTGCAGATTATATCAGACCGTCCGCACTCCATGAGGTTGTAGGTCAGCATCATATATTAGCAAAAGATAAACCTATTTACAATATAATATCTTCCGGCGAAGTTCCTAATATGATTTTTTACGGACCTTCCGGTACAGGAAAAACTACCGTTGCCAATATCTGTGCGGCTATGACTTCGAAAAAGCTTTTTAAGCTTAATGCTACAACTGCATCCATAAAGGATATCCGTGACGTTGCGGCGGCAACAGACGATATTGAGGGCAGAAAAAGCGGAGTGCTTCTCTATCTTGATGAGATACAGAATTTTAATAAAAAACAACAGCAATCTCTTTTGGAATATATAGAGAACGGTTCAATAACACTTATTGCCAGCACTACGGAAAATCCGTATTTTTATGTGTACAATGCCATACTTTCACGAAGCACTGTTGTGGAGTTCAAACCTGTTGAAGCAGAAGATATAGTAATTGCTCTTAAAAGAGCAGTTGATATTGCATCAGATGTATATAACAGAAAAATTAATCCCGGTGATACTTTGGATATTATAGCAAAAAGTGCTTATGGTGATGTCCGCAAGGCCGTTACAATACTGGAAATGTGTATCAAGGCTTCAATGTCCTTGGAAGGCGATGTCAACATTGATGCTGACACTGTGGTTTCCATAACTCAAAAGAGCAGTTTTGCATTTGACAGAGATGGGGATAATCACTATGATGTATTAAGTGCTTTTCAAAAATCCATTCGTGGATCAGATGCAGATGCGGCAATTCATTATCTTGCAAGGCTAATTGAGGGCGGAGATCTTATTTCTATTTGTCGCAGACTTCTTGTTATTAGCGCCGAGGATATCGGACTTGCATATCCCAATGCCATTGCAGTGACGAAGGCATGTGTCGATTCTGCATTGCAGCTTGGCTTTCCGGAAGCGAGAATTCCTCTTGCTGAGGCTGTGATATTTCTTGCCGGACTTCCCAAATCCAATTCTGCAATATGCGCAATTGATGAGGCACTAGCCGATGTGAGGGCAGGACTTTCCGGCGATATACCCGCCCACATCAGGGACGGTCATTACGGCGGAGCAGAAAAGCTAGGTCGTGCACAAGGGTATAAGTACCCACATAATTATCCCAATTCATATGTAGCACAGCAGTATCTTCCTGATAAGCTCAAAGACAAGAAGTACTACAAGAGCGGAAAAAACAAAATGGAAGAAGCTGCCAGGTTATATATAGAAAAAATTAAAGCAGAAAGTTAATTTAAGGAGGCAGAAAAATGAGAAGTGATATTATTGAAAAAATCAAATCCACAGTAAGTGCCACTACAAAGAAAGCAGTTAAATTATCGGGTGATGCTATTGATTACACCAAGATTAAGTTTAAAATAGGCGAAATTAACTCCAAGCTTGACGAAAAATATGCCGCAATCGGTCTTGCCGTGTACGAGGATAGTGACGATGGCGATATCGAAGCAATTTGTGCAGAAATCAAAGAACTTCGTGATGAACTCGATGATTACAAGCTCAAACTTTCCGAATACAAAAATAATAAATTCTGTCCTGCGTGCGGTGCTGTATGCGATAAGGAAGATGTTTTTTGCAAAGAATGCGGAGAAAAGTTTTAATTAGTATTGACATTATGTCGTATTTAGTAATATAATGTACTGGTGTTCTTCGGGGCGGGGCGAGATTCCCCACCGGCGGTATAGCCCGCGACTTGCACTGCTTGATGGTGCAATTGATTTGGTGAAATTCCAGAGCCGACGGTATAGTCCGGATGATAGAGGAATGCAGTGTAGATTTATGCGCCCCGATATTATTATCGGGGTTTTCTTTTTTAGGAGGACAAAATTATGCAAAACGATAAACTGAAAGTAATGATTAGAATAGCAATGCTTACTGCGGCTGCAACTGTTTTATTTTTGATAAAGATTCCGCTTCCGTTTATTGCACCGCCGTTTTACGAACTGGATTTCAGCAATGTTGTTTCCCTTATAGGTGCCTTTGCTATGGGACCTCTGGCAGGTATTATAATAGAGCTTCTAAAAAATATCATTAATCTCATAATTGATGGTAGTATTACGGGCGGAGTGGGAGAGCTTTCCAATTTTCTTACTGCCTGCGCTTTTGTTGTTCCTGCATCTTTGGTGTACAAAAAAAATAAAAACAAAAAATCTGCACGTCTGGGGCTTCTTCTTGGCGTTATTACTATGACGGTATTTGGCTATTTCAGCAATCGGTACGTTATGATTCCAATATATTCAAAGGCTCTTTCTATTCCGTTGGAAGCACTTGTCGGCATGGGTACAAAAATTCATTCTTCAATAGATTCGGTAACGGATATGATACTTTTGTGTGTTGTGCCCTTTAACCTTATTAAAGGCGTACTTGTTTCTTTGGTTACATTTGTATTATACAAGAAAATCAGAAAAGTGCTGTAGTATTTCGAATATTATGTATGGATGTAAAAAATCAATGATTTTTTACATCCAATTCCTTTTTAAGCTATTACTTTCTGAGCTTAAAGGATTCGCAATCTGTACACTCAATAACAGTAGGATTTGTTTCGTGGGTTCCTACGCTGATCTTATCGAGGGTGCAGTAGTTCTGACCGCCGCAGTGATGTTCACACTGTGTAACGGTGCAGCCGATTGATTTGTTTGGATTAGAACAATTTGCCATTTTCTTTTTCCAAAGCCTTTCTGTCCGCAAATATAAATTATATTAATTAGTTCCGCTTATTTCCACGGCGGACATGCGGAAAGTAAGCAAGATATATGTATCATCGTTTTCAAAAAAATAATTTTTACTTTCCGCGATACATTATCTTACGGAATAAACAGTTATTCCGTGGAATGCGGTGCTTTTTTACCGCAAATATAGTATGCTACGCAAGAGAAAAATTATTATTGATTTTTTTGGCAAAATTCTCTTGCAATTAAGAGATAAAGATTATATAATAATAGTATTGAAAACATTATAAAGGAGAGATTAAATTATGGCATCAGTTACAAAGGATACAATAATCCTCGATGTATTGAGACTTGACCAGGGCACAGCACCATTCTTCCTTGAGATAGGAATGCACTGTCTCGGTTGTCCGTCTGCAAGCGGAGAGTCCATCGCAGAGGCTTGTGCAGTTCACGGCGTTGATGCAGATGAACTTGTTGCAAAGCTCAATGATTATCTTAAAGATAAATAATATGTTTGATAAAAAGCCACACTGTTTTGTGGCTTTTTATTGTAAAAATATTCATGCATAGGCAAATTTTGAACTAAAAAATATTGACATTTACATATATATATGTTAAAGTAAGCGTATAGGCTGCTATGTGGCAGTAATAATTTGAAGCAGCGGTACATACCGCAATTAGGAGGTTCGCAGCAATGCAAAAAGGTACAGTTAAATGGTTTAATGCAGAAAAGGGTTATGGTTTTATTGAGTGTGAAGATGGCAACGATGTTTTTGTTCACTTCTCAGCTATCAATATGGAAGGCTACAAGACACTTGCAGAAGGTGACGCTGTAGAATTTGATGTAATTGATGGTAATAAAGGTCCTCAGGCAGCTAATGTTGTTAAGGCGTAAGCGCTTCGGATTATTATATAAATAAGTTAATTCTATTATGCAAATTAAACGCCTCTCCACGTTGGGGAGGCGTTTAAAATTAGTTTGAAATAACCTTTTTGAAAGGGGAAAATCGTATGGCGGATTTTCATGATTTATTTGATTATATTATGCCCGAGGGCTTCAGAATGAGCAAAAGCCAAAGGAAAATTGCTCAATATATAACAGAACACTATGACAGTGCCGCATTTATGACAGCGGCAAAACTGGGAGAAGCGGTTGGAGTAAGTGAGTCTACTGTTGTCCGTTTTGCTTCTGAACTCGGTTTTGACGGATTTTACGGATTTAAAGCTGCACTTAAGGATTTAGTTAAAAATAAGCTTACCTCGCTTCAAAGGATGGAAATTTTCTCTCAGAAAACCGGCGATGAAAATGTTCTGAAAAATGTACTTCAGTCTGATATGGACAGACTGAAGCAGACAATGGATACAGTTGATATAAAAAATTTTGAAAAAGCGGTAGATATTCTTGTCGGGGCAAAAAACGTATATATTCTGGGTGCCAGAACTTGTTTTTCTCTTGCAGCGTTTCTTGAGGTTTACTTAAACATTCTTCTTGATAATGTCAAAGCAATAACAGCCAATTCATCCAGTGATGTTTTTGAGCAGATGTATCGTATAGGCAGGGACGATGCTATTGTTGCGATTAGTTATCCAAGATACTCGCAGAGGACACTTAGTGGAGTTAAGTTTGCTTACGAGAGAGGTGCAAGAGTTGTTGCTGTAACCGATTCGGTTTCTTCTCCAATTGTCAGGTATGCGGAATCTGCTCTGATTGCAGAGTGTGATATAGGAAATTTTGTTGATTCTCTTGTTGCACCTCTCAGTTTGATAAATGCATTAATTGCTGCAATAGTTAAGAGAAATAAAGATAGGGCAGTAAGTGCTTTCGAATCTCTGGAAGATATTTGGGATAAGCACAATGCCTACAGAAATAACGAAGAAAAATAGTGGTGATATCAGTATGAACGATACCGTTGTTGTTATTGGCGGTGGACCTGCGGGTATGATGGCGGCTTGCATAGCTGCTTCCCGTGGCAGGAAAACTGTAATAATAGAAAAGAACGATACCCTCGGAAGAAAACTTCTTATAACCGGTAAAGGAAGATGTAACATTACTAATAATTGTGATATCAGCGAATTTATATCAAATGTTCCCGTAAACGGTAATTTTCTTTACAGCGCTTTTTACAGTTTTACAAATTCTGATCTTATTGCTATGCTGAATAAATTCGGATTGGAAACCAAGGTCGAGAGGGGCGACAGGGTTTTTCCTGTTTCAGATAAAGCCTCCGATGTTCTTTTTACTTTAAAAAAGATGCTTGTCACATATGGGGTAAAGCTTTTGAAGGCAAAAGTTACATCTATAAGAATCAAAGATGACTGTAAGGAAGTTGTGGTCGATTCGGGGAAGTTTATCAGGTGCTCATCCGTAATTATTGCAACAGGCGGTGTCAGCTACCCGAGAACAGGCTCAACCGGAGACGGTTATAAATTTGCTAAAAAATTCGGACATACCGTAACAGAAATTTCCCCTTCTCTTGTGCCTCTTGTTGTCAAATCACCTCATATAAAGGAGCTTATGGGATTATCTCTGCGAAATATTGCAATAAAGGTATTGTGTAATGGAAAAGAAATTTACAATGATTTTGGAGAAATGCTTTTTACTCACTACGGGCTTAGCGGTCCTGTGATATTAAGCGCAAGCTCACATATGAGAGATATAAGCAAAAACAACTACGAAATTTCCATTGACCTTAAGCCGGCACTGGATTACGAAACCCTTGATAAACGAATTCTGAGGGATTTTGAAAAAGCCAAGAACAAGGATTTTGTCAATTCTCTTGATGAACTTCTTCCCAAAAAGTTAATAGGTCCAGTTGTGGAAATGTGTTGTATTTCTCCTCATAAAAAGGTTAATGAAATAACAAAGCAAGAAAGAAAAAGACTTGTTGATGTAATAAAAGATGTGAGTTTCAGCATTGATTCGTTTCGTCCTGTTTCTGATGCTATTATTACATCCGGCGGAATCAGTACAAAGGAAATTAATCCAAAAACCATGGAATCGAAGCTCTGTCCCGGTGTTTTTTTTGCCGGAGAGGTGATAGATGTAGATGCTTACACGGGTGGATTCAATCTTCAGATTGCTTTTTCTACCGGATATCTTGCAGGTATGAATGCATAATTTTCATTTTTTTGGCAATAACTAAATTTGGTGATGAATGTGAAAAAAGTTATTGCACTACTAATTATTCCTTGTCTCTTGATTATTATTGTTCAGATAGGACTTGCCAATCCGGGGACAAGAGAATTATTCACAAAAATTGATGATTACGAAAGAAAATTGGCTATAAAAGATAGCTCAGAAGTACATTATGTTTTACTGTCTCTTGAAGAGGGAATTCCGTCTGACGGTATCACTGTATATATTAATTCAAGACCTGCAATGCGGTTTTCTTCAAAAAAAATAAGAATCCCCGTGGACTGTCCGGGGATTATGGAAATTCGCAATGATACCAATTCTGTTGTAAAGGTGTGTATCGAAGATACAGATTGTTCGGTAGATATACTAAATAAGTTGTTTCCAAGAGGGATTAAAAGCCTGTGTCGGATAAACCAAGTTCCGGCTCAGGCTTTTAATATATCTTTTCTTGCAATCATTTCGTCTATTCTTTTTATGTATTCAGAAACTTCCTTAACGTTAAAAATACGTTCAATTTTTGAACCGTCAATTATTTTTGTGGAAGCTCCCGCCCCAAGTGCATATATGCTTTGAACTTCTTCCATAATGTAGATATTGTAAAGACATTCGTGACCTTTGTCGCAATATCCAACATTTTCAAGATTACCAAGCATGTTTTTTTGTCGGTACATATAGTATGGAATTTTTTTCATGGTTTCCATGCTCTGCGACGCCATAGTCAGCATATTGTTGACAGTGTTTGCTGCTGCCATGGTGTACATGGAGTATTTTTCATCAAGATAGGAGCCTCGCTTGATTGACATTGTATGCACTGTGACACTCTGTGGATTAAGCTTTTCAATTTCACGAAGTGTATGAGCAAAATCATCCTCGTTCTCTTCGGGAAGCCCGACAATAAGGTCAGTGTTTATGTGGTCAAAATTCAATTTTGTTGCCAACTCATAAGTTTTGATAATATCTTCAGGAGTGTGATGCCTTCCGATGATATCCAGAGTTTTTTGGTTCATTGTCTGTGGATTTATGCTTATTCGGGAAATTCCGTAGTCGTTAATGACCTTTAGCTTCTCAATGTCAATGGTGTCGGGACGTCCTGCTTCGAATGTAAACTCCCGTGTTTTGGAAAGATCAAAGCTATTGTACATTTCTTTAAGCAGTCTGTCAATTTGATTGGCATTTAAAGCAGAGGGCGTTCCGCCTCCTATATACACAGTGTCTATGGTAAGTTGTTTATTTTTTACGATCTGAGCGACAGCTTTAATTTCCTTTATCAGTGCATCCATATAAGGTTCTGTAAGCTTAGACGAAAATTTTATGGATTGTGAAGTAAACGAGCAGTACAAACATCTCGTAGGGCAAAATGGTATTCCAATGTACAGACTGATGCTGCCCGATGGCATAGTTGATATAAGCTTATGCTCATTCTTTGCAACATCCATGGCAAGTTTTGTCTTGGATGGAGAACATTCGTAAAAGTCAAGAAAGTGCTTTTGTATACTATTGTCGGAAAATCCGTTGTCCCTCATTTCTCTTACAATTTTGCTGGGCCTGATTCCTGTAATGAGCCCCCAGGGTAAATCGGTCTTCAAGGCTTTGACAAGAGCAGCATTAACAACTCTTTTTATGTGTGTTTTGCTATATTCTGTACGTATGATGCTTTTTTGAAAGTTCTTATCATTCAGGCGTAATTCACAGTTATAGAAAAAGTCGTCACCTGATTTGGAAACTTCGGTAAAAAGATAATCTTCATCTGCGGGAATTTCATCACAGATGTCCGGCTTGATTTTGGGTATATGAGCAGTCAGCATTTCCTTTACTGCGTATTCCTCGTTGTGATTCCGAAATATCAGTTTCATTGTTAATTACCTTTCACAAAGGGATTGTTTTTCCGTTCATATTCCACGGTGGTTGAATTGCCGTGGCCGGGATATACGGTTGTGTCATCATCAAGAGTATAGAGCTGTGTCTGTATGGAATGGCTGATTTCTTCGTAGCTTCCTCCGGGAAAATCTGTCCTTCCGATTGATAGCTGAAAAAGAGTATCACCACTGAAAGCACAGTTATCAGCAAGAATACACATACTTCCTTTGGTGTGCCCCGGAGTATGCAAAAACTTAATTTCCCCGTTACCAAATGGAAGAGTATCCCCGTGACGAACACATATGTCTGCACGTGTTGCGGGAATTTCAAAGCCAAGCAAAGGACAGAGATTCAGCGATCCGTTTTGGAGAGCGTGTGCTTCATCTTCGTGAATAACAACAGGAACGTCAAATTGTTTTTTTATATCGTCCAGAGCGCCTATGTGATCTGCGTGTGCATGAGTAAGTATTATATACTTAAGCTCAGCATCCGTATTTTTTATGATGTCCAATGCAATGTCAGAGCGGTCACCGGGATCAATTATAAACATTTCATTTGTAGCTTCATCTGTAACCGCATAAAAATTTGCACCCATATTCCCCAAAGGGGCAGTTTTAATTTTCATATATATAACCTCAAATCAATTATTTCGTGTAACCTCTATTATATCCTTAAGTGTACGCAGCTTATTTATAAGAAGATTGAGCTGCTCAGTACTTGTTACCTCTACTGTAATTTCAACAATACCAAGACTGTCTTTGGTAGAGCGCGCGTTGAGGGTTTTAAGAGAAACTTTAGTGTCATTTACAATATTGGCAACCTCAAGTACGAGACCGTCTCTGTCGGGACAGACAATCTTGAGCTTTGAAAGATACGAGGTATTGGTATTGTTCTCCCATGAAACATCAATAAGTCTTGCTCTTTCGCTTTCATCCTTGTGCATTGCGGCAACGTTTATACAGTCCTGTCTGTGGATTGAAACTCCTCTTCCTCTTGTTATATATCCGATAATCTGGTCACCGGGAACGGGATTGCAACACTTTGAGTATCTGATGAGACAATTCTGTATGCCTTTGACAATAATCCCGTCAGATGAGGATTTGTTTTTCTTTGGTGCAGTATTTCCTGCAACAAGACTTATGGGTAACTCCGCTTTTGCGTGAATCTTTTTATACTCATCTTTAAGTTTTGTAATAACATTTGAAAGTACAAGACCTCCGTATCCGATGTTTGCGTAAAGATCGTCGGTGCTTGCGTATCCGTATCTTCTCACAAGTTTGGATATATAGTCAGGAGAATCCAACTCAAGCTGCGAAAGTCCCTGACGCTTGAGTTCTTTTTCTATCATTTCTTTTCCGAGAACAATATTCTCTTCCCGTTTTTCTTTCTTAAACCACGCATTAATCTTGTTCCTTGCCTGACTGGTTTTTATTATTTTGAGCCAGTCGAGACTTGGGCCGTGAACAGCAGAAGAAGTTATAATTTCTATGATATCTCCGTTTTTCATCTGGTATTCGAGTGGAACGATTTTCCCGTTAGCTTTTGCCCCCTGCATCTTGTAACCGATTGCAGAATGGATACTAAAGGCAAAGTCAATTGGTGTTGATCCGGCAGGGAAGGAGAGAACATCACCCTTTGGGGAGAAAACAAATACCTGATCTGTAAAAAGGTCTATGCGGAGTGTCTGTAAAAATTCTTCTTCACTTTTTGCATCATTCTGAACATCAAGAATCTGACGAACCCATTGGAATTTTTGTTCAATGTTGGGATCACTTTTTTGATTTCCTTCCTTGTATTTCCAGTGAGCAGCAATACCGTTTTCTGCAATTTCGTGCATTTCCCTGGTACGTATCTGAATTTCAAAGGGACGACCGTCACTACCGATTACTGTTGTATGCAAAGATTGATACATATTTGGTTTAGGCATTGCAATATAGTCTTTGAATCTTCCGGGCATGGGTTTGTATAGTTCATGCGCTGCGCCGAGAGCGGCGTAGCAGTCACTTAGGGTTTCGGTAACTATACGAACGGCAAAAAGATCGTATATCTGGTCGAGAGTTTTGTTTTGTGTGTACATTTTCCGGTAGATACTGTAAAAATGCTTAGGTCTTCCGTCTATGGAACATTCTATGCCTAATTCGTGAAGCTTTTCACGAAGTTCAAGTTTTATGTGATCAATGTATTGTTCGCGTTCCTGCCTCTTTTGGTTAATACCTTTCACAATTTCGAAATATGCTATGGGATCAAGGTACTTAAGGGACAAATCCTCAAGCTCCCATTTGATTT
>JAZQBI010000060.1:0-9141 GCA_045545635.1 Clostridia bacterium
AAGGCAGTGTCTGATGCAACCGGTATTAAAGTAGAAAATATACTTTATTCCTGCATACACACTCATTCTGCGCCAATCACCAGAACTTCTGCCGGTTGGGGCAATGCAGATATGAATTATTTAGACAATACCCTTATACCGAAGAGTATTGAAGTCGCAAAGGCTGCGGTAGAAAAGATGGTTCCTGCTGTCATGGCGATAGGGCAGATTGACTCTTATGTGGGAATTAACAGACGAGAGATCAAAGACGGTCAAGTAATTTTGGGGCAAAATTCCGATGGACCATATGATCCAAGAATGACAGCTCTTGTTTTCAAGGATAATAACGGAAACAACCTTGGTTCCGTAATCCATTTTGCCACACATCCTACAAGTGCAGGTGAAGGGCTTTCGGTTTCCAGAGACTGGCCGGGATACATGATAGATAAAGTTCAGGAAATCACCGGTGCACCTTGTATGTATATAAACGGTGCTGAGGGTGATATAGGTCCAAGATTATCCAACGGAAGAACCACCGGTGCCGGAGATGAAAAATATATCGAAGAAATCGGACTTATAGCTGCAGCTGATGGCGAAAAAGTTATATCAGCGGCTACTGACTTTGTTGTTCCTAACATGAAAGTACATACAGAGAATATTTTTCTTCCCTTTGTAGAAATGCCTTCTCTGGAATCTGTTCTCGAAAAAATGGAACAAATGGGAGATCCTTCAAAGCTTATTGAGGTTGATATTTCCACTTATGATAGACTTGAGAAAATCAAAAAAATGTACGAAGACGGTGCTAATGCACCCACAGGACTAACATTGACACAAACAGTTGTATCTCTTGACGATTTGGCTATCGTTCCCCTTCCCTTTGAAGTGTTTTGTAACATTGCACTTTCTCTCGATGACAAATCACCATATAACGATACACTTCTTTTTGGTCTCACAGGCGGAAGCTTCGGATATCTTCCCACAGAAGACCAGATACCATACGGCGGATATGAAATCAGTTCCTTTAAGGCAGCCACCATACCGGGCTTTGTAGAATCAACAGATAAAAATATAGTTAATGAAAATGTAAAGCTTTTAAATACACTTTACAACAAATAATTTTTTAGGAGGAATTTAATATGTTTAGAATGGGTAAAGAAGAAGTAGATGCAGTTGCACGCGTAATAGCTACAAAAGAGCTTTTCCGTGTTAACAACGGTCTCAAGGAAGCAGAAAAATTTGAAGATGAATGGGCAGAGGTAATCGGTACCGACTATGCAATTCTCTTGTCATCCGGTACAGGTGCTCTTATTTCAGCTCTTGTTGGTATGGGTATTGGTCCCGGAGATGAGGTTATCGTTCCCGGTTACACATTTATGGCAAGTGCAAGTGCTGTTCTTGCTGTTGGTGCTATTCCCGTACTTGCAGAAATCGACGAGACAATGACAATTGATGTTGAGGATGTCAAGAAGAAGATAAGCAAAAATACAAAGGCAATAATTCCCGTACATATCTGTGGTTATCCCTGTAACATGGATGCTATCTGTGAGATTGCCAAAGAAAACAACCTCTACATAATTGAAGATGCTTGTCAGGCTGACGGCGGTAAGTACAAGGGCAAGAGACTCGGAAGCATCGGTGATGTTGGTGCTTTCAGCTTTAACTACTACAAGCTTATCTCCGCAGGAGAAGGCGGTGCTCTTGTTACAAATAACAAATTAGCTTATGACAGAGCTATGATTTATCACGATGGCGGTGCTGCATTCAGACCTTATGCAAGTGAATTTGAAGTTCCTGTATTTATGGGTACACAGATGCGTACAAACGACATTGCAGGTGCAATAATGAGAGAACAGCTCAAGCGTATGGACGGAATAATTGCAGACCTCAAAAAGGTAAAGGCTACGATGACAGAGGCTCTCTCCAAGTGTGATAAGTTTGAAATCGTACCTAGCCACGATATCGACGGTGATCTCGGTACTCACCTTCCAATCAGATTCAAGGATTATGAAACTGCAAAGAAGTTTGCAGAGGACGAAACCCTTGGTGGTTATCTTGTAGTAAACAGCGGTAAGCATATCTACTACAATTGGGGTCCTGTAATGGAAAAGAGAGGTGCACACTGTGATGCGCTCAACCCCTATCTCCTTCCTCAGAACAAGGATCTCAATATGGCAGTATCTCACGATATGCTTCCCAAAACTATCGATTATGTACAGCGTACATATCACATTTCTCTCCACTGCGATTGGACAGAAGAACAGATTCAGGAAAAGATTGACGCTATCTTAAAGCGTGCACAGGAAATATAATATTCACTATGAGTATTAAATTAATTTGCAATAACTACGCCACAAAAAATAATATGCCTTGTCCTGAATTCTCCTGGAAGGTAAATACAAATTCCGGTAAAAAGCAGAAAGCATACAGCCTGGAGGTTTATAAGACAGATGGAAAGCCTATGTGGATAACAGGTATTGTAGATAGCAGCAATTCAATTAATATACCCTATTTGGGCAAACAATTGGAATCAAACACCAAATATTTTTGGAAAGTGTGCGTCTACACCGAAAACGGCAAAATAGAAAGCAACGAGGCATCATTTGTGACCGGAATAGATGATTTTCAAAATTTAAAGTGGATCACACCCAATGAGAAGGTCAATTCTCCGGTCATTCACAAGGAATTCTTTTTAAAATCGGTAAATGATTATGCAACACTAAATATATGCGGCCTTGGATATTTTGAGGTTTATCTTAACGGAAAAAAAGTGTCTGATGAACTAATGAATCCCGTTCGTACTGATTACAGTGATGTAGCGTACAAAAATCTCAAATATCCATTTTCCGCAGTTACCGAAAAAAGCCTGCAATATCTCAACTACGAAATTTCGTCATACCTTATATCGGGCAAAAATACTATCTCTGTATGGCTAGCCAACGGATGGTATATTCAAAACGAAAGACTCGTAGAGGGAGAATTCATATACGACAATGAACTTAAAACAGCTTTTAGACTTACAAACGGTGATGATATAATTGAAAGTGACGAAAACTGTTACTGGACAAAGAGTCCTATCGTTTATGACAACATATTTTCAGGTGAAATCTGTGATTTCGGAACTGACTGTTCAAAGCAGAGCAATGTCAAAATTGCAAAGACTCCGACAGGAGAATTTAAGCCTCAGCTTTGCCCGCCGGAAAGAGCGACATGTATATATGCTCCTGAATTCAATAATGGAATATACGATGCAATGAGATGTATAACCGGGTTTGCGCAAATAACCGTTTGCGGAAAACCCGGTGACGAAATTAAAGTATATTATTCCGAGGATGTTGATGAAAACGGAGAACTCAATTACACGTCCACGGTAGGTTACGAAGAATCCGACAAAAATCAGATTCAATATGACACTGTTATATTGAAAGGCGGCAAAGATGAAGTATACACACCGCGTTTTGTATGGCATGCATTCAGGTATTTCAAAATATGCGCCCCTGAGAGCGTTAAAATTAAGGATGTAAAGGTTCATTATGTTTGCACTGATGTTAAGCAGCGGACAAAATTTAACTGTTCAAGTGAACTAATCAATAAAATTCACGAAATATCACTCAACACTCAGCTTACAAACACTCACGGATGTATGCCAATGGATTGCCCTCACCGTGAGCGTTTGGGATATACCGGAGACGGTCAACTATCCTCCCTGTCTGTAATGACAAATTTTGATGCACACGAGATGTATATCAAATGGGTTAATGACATTTTTGACGCTCAGGACCCAAAGACCGGTTTTGTTCCTCACACTGCCCCGTTTTGCGGCGGTGCAGGTGGTCATGGTTGGGGAAGTGCCGTAGCAATTGTCCCCTGGCATATATATTGTCAATATGGCGACATTGATATACTAAAAAAAGCACTGACGCCCATACGAAAGTGGATTGAGTATCTTATTACCAGACAGGAGAATAATCTTGTCACCTTCGAACAACCGGGCAGCTGGTGTCTGGGTGAATGGTGTTTGCCAAGCAAATATCCTTGGAGCGAACCTCACCTTGATGAAATAAAAATTCCGTCCGAGCTTGTTAATACATCATATTTTATCTATTGTTGTAACATATATTCAGATATATGCAACATACTCGAAATCGAAACCGAAGACTGGATTAAGTCAAAAAAAGCTGCATCAATTGATGCTTTAAACACCCTTCTTTCGAATGGTAACTATGCCAACGGTGAACAAGGCAGTAACATTATGCCCCTATATATAGGTGCAGTTCCTCCCGAAGCAGAAAAAACCGTATTTCAAAACACAGTTGACAGAATAATAGCCAACAACTATTATTTTGAAACTGGACTTGCAGGAACCTGTTTTATATTCCGAGTACTGGATAAGTACGAAAGAAATGATATTGCAACCAAGATGATACTCAACACAAAGTATCCAAGCTTTGGTAACATGATTAAAAAAGGTGCTACTTCACTTTGGGAAACCTGGGAAGGTAATGGTTCTAAAAATCACACGGCTTTTTCCTCTGCTGATGCATGGATTACATTTGGACTTGCAGGCTTAAAGCCTATGGGCGGATATAAGGAGTTTTCTATTAAACCCCATTTTGCCGAGGAGCTCGATTATCTTAATTTCGAAATGGAATGTGAGTACGGTACAATTGCGCTGAACTGGGAAAGAACAAGCAATGGTTTAGAAGTTGAAATAAAAGTTCCATTCAATACGACGGCACACATTAACCTTAATGGAAAGTGCTTTGATTTGAATGCAGGAACATATAAGGAGGTTATATGAAAATGAAAGTTTACAGTGTCCATGATGAAAAATTCAAAAAATATGGATTTGTTCTTACGGGATATGACTTTTCCGAACTTTTTGAAAATCTCTGTAAGGTTGGTATGCCGGATAAAGGAATAACCTATGTTGCATCTGAACCTACACTGGAAAAGTGCACAGAAGCTGAAAAAATGAAAATAAGAGGCTTTGGTGCCATGCCAGTACAACTTGGCTATGTCAGCGGCAGAGCAAGACAGATGAACGGTCTCGAGTACCACAAAAGCAGCGAATACAACATCCCCATGAATGATGTAATAGTGCTTCTGGGTATGCAGCAAGACATCGTAGACGGTAAATATGATTCTTCCAAATGCGAAGCATTTCTTATTCCCGGCGGAACAGGTGTTGAGCTCTACGGTACTACTCTTCACTATGCGCCATTAAATGTCCATGAGGACGGATATAGAATGATATGTGTACTCCCACGGGGAACAAACGCACCCAAGGTTGAATTTGAAGAAAAATCCATAGACGATAAAATGTGTCTTGGAACAAATAAGTGGTTTATGGCTCACGCCGATGCTCCGGAAGCATCAGAGGGTGCTTATGTCGGTATCACAGGCAAAAATATAAAGTACGCAGATTTGGAGGTTTAATACTATGACAAAGGAACAGAGAATTATTAATGCTTTTGAAAATGCAAAGGAAGTCTATGCATCCTACGGTGTAGATGTGGAAAAAGTACTCGCAAAATTTGAAACTGTACCCGTATCTATTCCATGTTGGCAGGGTGACGATATTGTAGGTTTTGAACCCAAGGGTGCAGGTGCAAGCGGCGGTCTTATGGTAACAGGCAACTACCCCGGCAGACCACGCAATCCCGAAGAATACAGAATGGATTTGGAAAAATGTCTTTCCTATATTCCGGGTGCGTTAAAAGTTAATCTTCACTCCAGCTATGGTGAAAACTATGAAAACGGTATAGACCGTGACGAGTATGCTCCCAGACATTTTGCAAACTGGGTTAAGTGGGCTAAGGAACATGGTGTTGGTCTTGATATGAATGCCACAACCTTCTCCCATGATAAAGCTGCAGACGGACTTACCATCTCCAATCCCGATGACGAAATCCGTGCTTTCTGGGTACGCCATATGCAGGCTGCCAGAGAGATTGCAGAATACATAGGTAAGGAATTAGGTCAGGTATGTGTGTACAACACATGGGTACAGGACGGAATGAAGGATATGCCTGCAAACCGTATGAAGTACAGAGCACTTATGAAAGACTCTTTTGACCAAATTTTCAGTAAAAAGAAGATGTCTACTGACTATGTATATGATGCCTTGGAACCCAAACTTTTTGCAGTAGGCGTTGAAGAATACACAGTAGGCTCCAACGACTTCTACCTCTCCTACCACGGTCATGCAAGAGCAAACGGTATCGGTAATACAATTATGAATCTTGATTTAGGACACTTCCATTGTGAAGAAAATGTTGCTGACAAGATTTCTGCAGTTATGCTCTTCTCTGATAAATTTATGGCTCACCTTACAAGAGGATTAAGATGGGATAGTGACCATGTAGTTGTAAACGACGAAAAGACAAACAACATGATGAGAGAGATTGTTCGTTGCGGTGTTCTTGATAATGCTTTCATCGGAACAGACTATTTCGATGCATCCATAAACCGTGTTGCTGCCTGGACAATAGGTACAAGAGCAACAAAGAAGGCACTTCTTTCTGCAATGCTTGAACCTGTGCATATGCTTCATGATGCTGAAGATAACAAAGACTTTACTCTTCGTCTTGCACTCATTGACGAATTCAAAGGACTCCCTTCAAACGCTGTATGGGAATACTACTGCATGAGCAAGGGTATCCCCTCCAATGTAGAGTGGCTTGATGACCTCAAACAGTACGAAAAAGATGTTATGTTTAAGAGATAATAAGGAGTAATATAATAAATGATTACAAAACGTGCATATCTTACAGAAAAAGGTAATTTTACCATTCAGGAAGTAGATCTCAAACCCAAGGCTGACGAAATACTCATAAAAGTGGCTATTTGCGGTCTCTGTAACTGGGAACTCAACTTCTGGAAATCTAATGGCGGAATGTACTCCGAATATCCTGCCCTCCTCGGTCATGAATGGAGCGGTGAAGTAATCGAAGTTGGTGAAGCCGTTACAAAATTCAAAGTCGGAGATAAGGTGACATCGTACGAATACGGTGGCTTTGGTAAATACAACGTAGCAAAGGAATGTATGTGCTACAAGGTAAACCCCGAAGTTAAATACGAAAACGCTATGGGTGAACCTATAAAATGTATATCTACGGTGCTTACCGCTGCTGCACCTCGTGTTGGAGATACCGGTGTAATTCTTGGTTGCGGTGCAATGGGACAGTGGTGTATCCAATCACTTGCCGGCGGTTCACTCTCCAACCTTATTGCGGTTGATATTGATGACAAAAAGCTTGAGATTGCAAAAAAGCATGGTGCAACTCATGTTATTAACTCAAAAAAGGAAGACCCCTATGCAAAAGTTGCAGAAATCACCGGCGGAGCTATGGCAGACTTTATAATTGAAGGAACAGGTGTTCCTGAGGTTCTTAACACCGCAGCAGGCTATCTCCGCGACAAGGGAAGACTTGTGCTTATGAGTTCACACGAAAGAAGTGCAAAAGAGTTCAATTTCTCACCTATTTTCCTTAAGGGAATAACTCTTTACGGTGCATCTCCTTCTCTCTCGCTTGATCCTGAAGATGATTTAAAACGCGGAACCGTTCTTATAAACAGTGGTAAAATTAACAATGATTTGCTAATTTCACACCGCTTTGATTTAGAAGACATAAACAAAGCTTTTGATACATTGGACCACAAACCTGCAGACTATATCAAGTGTATTGTTGTATGTAATCCGGATATGATTAAATAAAAAATCCGATTTAAAAAACCGAGGACGAAATTCCTCGGTTTTTTGAGTGAACAATAGTATTTTTTGAAATATATCTATTGATAATTTCGTACAAATGTGATATAATATACTGGTTATGTTGGAATTTTTTGTGTACAAGACTAATTTATTCATATGCACTATACATACGATAAAATCCAAGGAGATGTGATATATAATGAAATTAGGTATAGTAGGTCTTCCCAATGTTGGAAAAAGTACTCTTTTTAATGCAATAACTCAGGCGGGTGCAGAGTCTGCAAACTATCCGTTTTGTACCATTGAGCCAAATGTTGGCGTTGTTGCTGTTCCTGACGAAAGACTGGAAAAATTGAGAGACATGTACAATCCTCAAAAATTTACTCCGGCAACAGTGGAATTTGTTGACATAGCCGGGCTTGTGAAAGGTGCCAGCAAGGGAGAAGGTCTTGGTAATAAATTTTTATCTCACATCCGTGAGGTTGATGCTATTCTCCACGTAGTAAGATGCTTTGAGGATGCAAACATAGTTCATGTTGACGGAAGCATAGGACCTGCAAGAGATATTGAAACTATCAATATGGAACTTATATTTGCAGACATGGAAATGGTCGAAAAAAGAATTGATAAAACAAAAAAAGCTATGAAGGGCGGAGACAAGAAATACTTACCCGAACTGAATATGCTTGAAAGAATATATGCTTCCCTTGAAGAGGGTATCAGCGCAAGAGCACTCACCTATTCAAAGGAAGAAACAGAAATTTTAAGAGAAATTTCTCTCCTGACGCTAAAGCCTGTTATATATGCTGCTAATGTATCCGAGGATGACTTTATAAACGGAATAGAAAAAAATCCCTTTATTGCAGAACTCAGTAAGATTGCTGAAGCCGAAGGAGCAGAGGTTCTTCCTATTTGTGCAAAAATAGAGGAAGAAATCACTGCGTTGGATGACGATGAAAAGGTTGAGTTTTTGAATGAACTTGGAATATCGGAATCCGGTCTCAACAGACTTATTAAAAAGAGCTATTCTCTCCTTGGACTTATCAGCTATCTCACAGCAGGAGAACCTGAGGTAAGAGCATGGACAATCAAAAAAGGTACAAAAGCACCTCAGGCTGCAGGAAAAATTCACACAGATTTTGAACGTGGTTTCATACGAGCAGAGGTTGTAGCGTTTGATGACCTTATGGCATGCGGAACATATGCAGCTGCAAGAGAAAAAGGCCTTGTTCGCCTCGAAGGAAAAGAATACATTATGAACGACGGAGATATTGTTCTGTTTAGGTTTAATGTCTGATTTGCAAGCAAAGATTAAGTTTGCTAAAATTAACAATTTATTCATCCTTTTGCAAAACGCAAAGAAATCAAGCGATTTACAGAGCATAAGGGAGATATTTACAAATATTGGAATATTTTAAAGTTTGCATAAATATCATCAAATGTTTAAT
>JAZQBI010000061.1:0-5098 GCA_045545635.1 Clostridia bacterium
AAGGTAAACAGAGCACTCGTTGGTGCGGCTCTTTCGCTGGGTGCAAATGTAGACATAAACGACTTCCCCGGTTAGGCACCCCTCAAAAATGACAAGGAGCTTATAAATGTGGCAATAGAGGCGGCGGCAATGGCGCTTCCCGACAAAAAGTTCAGCTATCTTGAGGGTATAGGCTCTGGCAGTACCGATATGGGCGATTTGAGCGCCGTTATGCCCGTTGTTCACCCCTATGCAGGAGGCAGAGTGGGTACAGGCCACGGTGCAGACAACTTTGTGGCAAATCCCGCGGATGCTTGTATAGGAAGCGCCAAGCTTCAGATGGCAATGCTTCTTATCCTTTTGGGGGACTATGCAAAAAGAGCAAAAAAGGTTATTGCAGAGTACAAAGCTCCTTTTGCCTCAACTAAGGAATACATCGACTATATGGACAGCCTTGTTGACTCCGGCGAAAGAATAGAATATACCGAAGACGGAAATGCGAAGGTGAGATTATAATGCAGTTACTCAGTAAAGCAGTCGAAAAATACGAAAAAATTATGCTTGAAGCAGAGCGATATCTGTGGAAAAATCCCGAAACCGGCTTTAAGGAGTACAAAACTTCAAAATATATGCAGGAAGCCTTTGAAGATTTCGGCTATGAGCTTACAATGGCAGGGGATATCCCCGGCTTCTACACAACCATAGACACAGGAAGAGAGGGCCCCACACTTCTTATATTGGCAGAGCTTGACTCAATAATCTGCCCTCAGCATCCCGAGTGTGACAAAGAAACAGGTGCATCACATTCGTGCGGACACCACGCACAATGCGCTACACTTATTGGTATAGCAGGTGCACTTAAAGAACCCGGAGTACTTGATAAATTTTCGGGTAAAATCAAGCTTTGTGCAGTTCCTGCAGAGGAGCTTCTGGAGATTGATTACAGAAGCAAATTAAAGGAGCAGGGCGTAATAAGATATTTTGGCGGTAAAGGTGAGTTCCTTGCCAGAGGATATTTTGATGATGTAGACCTTGCCTTTATGGTGCATACCAGCTCAGCCTTTTCTGTCCGCGGAGGCTCTGTGGGTTGCATGGCAAAAAAGGTTATATATAAGGGCAAGGCTTCCCATGCCGGCGGCTCACCGTGGAACGGCATAAATGCTCTTTATGCGGCAACAAACGGCTTAAATGCGGTTAATGCCATCAGGGAAACCTTTCAGGAAAAGGATATAATTCGTGTTCACCCCATAATAACCGAGGGCGGTGCAATGGTAAACGCAATCCCCGGAAGCGCTACGCTTGAAAGCTATGTAAGAGGCTCATCCTTTGACGGAATAGTGGAAGCCAACAAAAAGGTGAACAGAGCACTTACCGGTGCGGCACTTTCTCTTGGTGCCAACATCGAGATAAACGACTTCCCCGGCTATGCACCGCTTGTAAATGACAGAAATATGATGCTGGTAGCAAAGGAAGCGGCAGAACTTGCCCTCCCCGATAAAGAGTTTACATATGCAGAGCATATGGGTTCTGGCAGTACCGACATGGGTGACCTTTGCTGTGTAATGCCTGTAGTTCATCCCTATGCAGGGGGTGTGACAGGCACAAGCCACGGAAGTGATTACTATATCACAAATCCCGTGGATGCGTGCGTCGGAAGTGCCAAGCTTCAGATGGGAATGCTTCTTATACTTCTTGGTGACGGCGCAAAGAGAGCTAAGAAGATAATAGAAGAATTCAAACCGCTTTTTGAAAGCAAACAAGCTTATCTTGATTTTATGGATTCTCTTGTTGACAACGGGGAAAGAATAGAGTATACTGATGACGGAAATGCAAAAATAAGGCTGTAAGATGCCATATTATAGGAGATGAAGAAATGGAAAAATTAAGTTACTTTTTTATTGATGATGTTATCTGGGTGTTCCGCGACATCGCAAGACAGAAGCCTAAGTCAATCTTTGACAACGAGTATATGAAGATGTTAAAGAGAGCACACGATGACAACGGTCTTACCGTTCAGCTCAACCTGTTCTACAGAACAGACTTTTTCTACGGTAACGACGAGTTTACACTTTCCGAAATGCCAGATACCTACAAGGCAGAATTTCAGGCTAACAAGGATTGGCTCAGACTTGCTTTCCACGCAAAGCAGGAATTCCCTGACTATCCCTATGTAAATGCTACATATCAGGATGTGTATGACAACTTCAAGACAATTGAGAGCGAAGTAGAGAGATTTGCAGGTCCCGGTATGTATGCAGATGTTCTCTGCACACACTGGCTTCCCCTCAGTAAAGATGCCTGCAAGGCTCTTGTTGACTGCGGTATAAGACTTGTATCCCCCTCTGTCGGCGATAAGTGGGAATTTGACGGTGACGAAAGCAAGCTTCCCTACGGTCACGCAGCAAGACTCAAGCAGAACAGACAGCCCGAAACAATGCTCTTTACAAGACAGACAAACGACGCAAGAATAAGAGCTTCCATCTGCGGTTACAACCACGTTTCCTCAGAGGAGTTTGAACCTTGCAGATGGAGAAACTACTCCATTAAGGACAAGGAGCTCAACTTAGGTTACAGACAGCTTGGCGGCGGCCCCTGCCTCAATCTCTATACACTTGAGGAAATAGAAGCAAGACTTAACGAGCTTATTGCACAGGACCTTGAATATATCGGTGTAGCTACACACGAACAGTACTATTATCCCGATTATCTTGCATATCAGCCCGATACTCCCGAAAAGGTTTATCTTATGAGTAAAATTCTTCACGATGCAGGCTACAGATTCGTTACCTGCGACGAACTCAAATAAAAAATGCCTTTATAAAAAATCACCAACTCTGTCTAACGAAAGATGGAGTTGGTGATTTTGATTTCAAAAAACTTTTCACAAAATACCTTAAAACTGTTGACAATCAGGTGTAATTGTGTTAAACTATTTAAGTCACACGGAGAGGTGTCCGAGTGGTTTAAGGAGCTAGTCTTGAAAACTAGTGATGCGAAAGCACCCAGAGTTCGAATCTCTGCCTCTCCGCCACCTTTTAATTTAATAACTGATTGAGCGTATACTGCCCAATTCGGCGGGCAGTACTACATACGGAGAAGTACTCAAGAGGCCGAAGAGGCGCCCCTGCTAAGGGTGTAGGTCGGGCAACCGGCGCGAGAGTTCAAATCTCTCCTTCTCCGCCATAAAATAAATACACTGAATAGTGTATTTATTTTTTAAAAACTATCGGCAAGAAACGCAGAATTATCCTGTCGGAAATGTATATATTTTGCCGATATGGGCAAAATATATACAGGAGGGTTACTATGAATTACTTATCTGTATCTCAAATTTCAAAAAAATGGAATGTAGCAGAACGTACTGTACGAAATTACTGTGCTCAAAATAAAATACATGGTGCATTTTTAACCGGTAAGACTTGGAACATACCTGAAAATGCAGAAAAACCTGAAAGAATAAATAAAAAAAGCGAGAGATGCCAAAATCTTCTTGAAAGGTTAAGAGCAGAGAAAAAATCTTCTCTCAAAGGCGGAATTTATCATAAAATACAGATTGAACTTACCTATAATTCAAATCATATTGAGGGCAGTACATTAACCCACGACCAGACAAGATATATTTTTGAAACTAATACCATTGGAGTGGAAAACGATGCTTTGAATGTTGACGATATTATAGAAACTGCAAATCATTTCAAGTGTATTGACATGATAATTGATAGTGCAACCTATAAACTTACAGAAAAGTTTATAAAGGAACTGCATTTTACTTTAAAGTCCGGCACAAGTGATTCAAGAAAAGATTGGTTTAATGTTGGCGATTATAAAAAACTTCCCAATGAAGTTGGGGGAAAAGAAACTGCAAGTCCCGAAACTGTGGCGCAAAAAATTAAAGAACTTTTGAAATCTTATAATCAAAGGAACGAACATACTTTGGAAGAAATTATTGACTTCCATTATCAGTTTGAAGCATTGCATCCATTTCAGGACGGAAATGGTCGCGTAGGAAGACTTATTATGTTTAAGGAATGTCTTAAAAACAATATTGTTCCGTTTATAATTGATGATAGTCTCAAAATGTTCTATTACCGGGGTCTTTCCGAATGGAATAACGAAAAAGGCTATTTGATTGATACTTGCCTTTCAGCGCAGGATAAGTTTAAAAAATATTTGGAGTATTTTAAAGTGCCTTATAACGGGGAGGATTAAATGAATAATATAGAAGTATTTGAAGATACACAAAATATTATTAAACATGATAAGCAATTACAAATTTTTACAAACAATTCTATTTCAGCAACAAAAGTATATAAAGAAAATTTTAAATCTTCAAAAACACAGGTTTTCACATATCCATGTGTAAAAGTAGAAGAAAAGCTTACACTTCAAGCTGTTTGTGATATATATGAAAAATATACAAACATAGCATTATTGAACTTTGCAAATCCAATTGAAGCAGGCGGTGGAGTTCTTCGTGGAGCCAATGCACAGGAGGAGTATTTGTGCAGAGCAAGTAATTTGTATAATTGCTTAATTAGTGATAATTCTGCGGAATATTACGAGTATCACAGAAGAAACAGAAGTAATATTTTTTCAGATAAAATAATTTATTGTCCCAATATTCAATTTTTTAAAAAGGATGTATTGAAAGACTATTATACATTTGAAGAATATCCTGACTTTATTCAACAATATACCGATAACTGGGTATCTGCAGATGTAATAACATGTGCAGCACCTTATTGGCCTGATAAAATAGATATTTCGGAAAATCAATTGTTGGAAATAATGATGAAACGAATAAAAAATATTTTTGAAGTTTCAATAGAAAATGAAGTCGAAGCACTGGTGCTGGGAGCTTTTGGCTGTGGTGCATTTCACAATCCTCCTTTTATTGTTGCGGAAGCATTTAGACAAGTATTAGTTTCTCAAAGGTATATTAATGCTTTCAAAGAAGTAATTTTTGCCATTAAAAGAACTGGTAGTTTTTGCCCTAATATTGAAGCATTTGAAGTGAAATTTTTGGCATTTCCATTTAAAGATTATGCAATTTCTCCGGAGCGTAATAAACGCAGATTTTTCGAATAATGCAATCAAACTAAATCGTGTATTTTGCAAG
>JAZQBI010000062.1:0-4497 GCA_045545635.1 Clostridia bacterium
TAAAGGCATTCATCTATTCTGTAAGTGATTTAATAAATTCCTTGAGGGTGTTTTTTTGTTTTTCTGTAAGGCTGTCTATTACACTTGAAAATTCATTTTTTTCAGAGGAATCAGAAAAAAATGTTGCAAGGGATATTCCGAGTCCGTCACATATATAAGAAAGATATTCAACTGTGGGTTGTTTGTTTCCAAGTTCGATATCTCGTAAATAGCTTTGAGATATTCCTGATATGTTGGCAAGTTTATTTACGGTTATTCCTTTCTTTGTACGAAAAAAAGCGATTCTTTCTCCTATATCCATGTATAATCCACCTCATTCCTATAAATATATTTTATCATTTCTAAAGAAATAAAATTACATTTATAGTATTGACAAATTATATCTATAGATATATAATTGAGATGAAAATTATACTGAAAGGGGAACTATTATGTCGAAAATTGTAAAATGCACTACTTGCAATGAGGAAATTGCGGCAAGTGCAAAGGTATGTCCCAAATGTGGTGCAAAAGTAAAAAAACCATTATATAAAAAATGGTGGATTTGGCTTTTGGCACTTATTGTCATTGGTGCGATTGCATCCGGAGGAGGAGAAAAAGAATCCAAAGTGACAAATACAACTTCGAAAACCAAGACAGAAGAAGCTGTAGTATACAAAATTGGTGATGCTCTTAAAACCGATAAATTCGAGATAACAGTTACAAATGTTAAAACCACGAAGAGCGTTGGCGGTCAGTATCTGAAAGAAACAGCATCTGAAGGCGGTATATATGTTGTTGTTGAGTGGGAATACAAAAATATAACAGATAAACCCATATCGTCTTTCTCTTTCCCGACAATAAGCCTTTCTGATAAAAACGGAACAGAATATGATTCCGATTTAAATGCGACAAGTACTTATGCAACCGAGGTAGAACTTGATAGCAAAGTCCTAAGTGACTTGAATCCCAATATCAAGGTAAAGGATGCACATGTTTTTGAAATTTCCGAAGAATCATTTGCCGATGGCGGTTTTAATGTTGAAGTAAATGCTGATGAGGATTTCTCCATCCCGATAGAATAAAACGAAAAAGCTTTGCGATAGGGCATAACGCCCATTTGCAAAGCTTTCTTTTTTCTAAAGAATAAACATCATCGCACCATCGAAGTTTACGGTTTATGTGATATTGAGTCACAAAATCAAAGTTTATGGTTTATCAGCAGTAACTGTACGGAACGACAACGTATATATATCATCGTTCATTGCCTTGGCTGAATATTCAACTTTTCAAGCAATGCATCTTGCAGAAATTGTGATACATTTATTCCGGCTTCATTTACTTCATAATTTAACCAACTTGGTAAGGACACATTTCTCCTTACTGCCTTGGTGTCAATTTTTCGTCTATATTCTTTAGTATCAACATCAACCATAGAAACAAAGCCTTTTCCATATTCTGCAAATGTTCCTGATGATACATCTACGGTATCAATATCTGATGGTTTGGGTATTGTTTCATTGTTTTCCTCCAACGAAACAAGTGTAATCGAAATTGCATCTCGTGCCATATAGATTGCATTTTCCATATTGGTTCCTTCGGTAATAATTTCTAAATCGGGCACCTCAATCAAATAACAGTCATTAGTTTTCGTAAAAATTGTCGGATAAGCCTTTATCATAATTCAATCCTCCATTTCTTCAAAATCGCTCTTGCGAGTTTTTCGTTTATTTCTTTGTGGCGAGGAACTTTTTCAATCTCTGAGCCTCGCCGGTATATATCGTGATTCCCTCCGTGTCGTTCGAAAGAAAATCCGGCTGTTATGAGTTTGTTAACCAAATCTCTTTGTTTCATTGTATCACCTCTGCAATATTATTATACACAATTTTTACACAAAATGCAAGGGTTTATAAAAATTTTATAAATTTCGGATGGTCAATGTTTATGTGGGTAAAAAAGGCATGTAAATTGCAACATTGGGGCGATGTTTATATGCTTGATGCACCGTTTTTGGCAATTTTTCATCTTCCGGAAAAAGAGTATAAAAATCAAAAATGGCTTGAAATCAAGCCATTTCGCACATTATCATGTTCAAAAGCAGTGCTGCTAAACAATAAACATCGCATCTCCGAAGCTGAAAAACCGATATTTTTCTTTTACAGCTTCCTTGTATGCATTCATTATAATCTCCTTGGAGCTGAAAGCACTCACAAGCATAAGGAGAGTGGATTCCGGCAGATGGAAATTAGTTATAAGGCAATCGGGACATTTAAATTTGTAGGGTGGATAGATGAATATATCCGTCCAACCGCTATCTTCCTTCACAAATCCGTTTTCGTCGGCAACGGTTTCCAGTACTCTTGTGGAGGTTGTACCAACAGAGATTATTTTGCCTCCGGCTTTTTTAGTGCTGTTTATTACATCTGCAGTTTCCTTGTTTATTACAAAAAATTCCGAGTGCATCCTGTGGTTTTCCACATCGTCAACCTTAACGGGGCGGAATGTTCCAAGTCCTACGTGGAGGGTTACATATGCAAATTTGGCACCTTTTGCTTTGAGCTTATCCATAAGCTCAGGTGTAAAGTGCAGTCCAGCCGTAGGCGCTGCGGCACTTCCCGAATGTCTGGAGTACACTGTCTGGTATCGTTCCTTGTCTTCAAGGTGCTCTGTAATGTACGGTGGCAGAGGCATTTCCCCAAGGGTATCCAGCACATTTTCAAAAAGACCGTCATAATAAAATTTCACAAGACGGTTGCCGTCATTTACCACATCAAGGATTTCCGCAGTAAGAAGTCCCTCACCAAAGACAAATCTTGCACCGGGTTTGGCTTTTTTGCCGGGTTTCAGGATTACTTCCCATATGTCTTGCTCTTTTCTGTTAAGAAGCAGGAACTCTATCTTTCCGCCGCTTCCTTCCTTGACACCGTAGAGCCTTGCAGGGATAACCCTTGTGTCATTGAGCACAAGACAGTCACCCTCATTAATGTAGTCGGCAATGTCGGTAAAGTGTCCGTGCCTTAAATTGCCGTCATTTTTATCCACGCACAAAAGCCTTGAGGACGAACGGTCCTCAAGGGGTGTCTGTGCTATTAAACTTTGGGGTAAATCATAGTAAAAATCGCTGGTTTTCATTATAGTCCCTCATATAAGTTTTTAAGCTCCGTACCGGGGAAGTAGTGCCGGAGAATATCGTCATAGCCAAAGCCCGCTTCTGCCATACCTTTTGCACCGTACTGACTCATTCCCACGCCGTGTCCCCAGCCTCCGCCGCTGAATGTGTAGCCGGATATATCACCGTCAGAGTTAATCTGTGAAATGCCCTTTGATGATATGAGTTTTAAAGATGCCCCACCTGTATTGTTTATGGTTTTACCCGCACTGATGGCGAATAAAGGAGTGGTCTCTGTCTTTTGCTTACTGCTGAGAACATACAGTTCTACAGACTTTGTGGAAGTTGGAGAAATTGTATATCTCTGACCGATTACTCCTTTTGAGTAGAATGGAGAATATGTGTTCTGATTTTTTAATGTATGAGAGCCGTTTGTACCTTTGGCAGTGAGCTCATAGACTCTTCCGGTTTCGTCATTTTTAGCTGTGAGGCTAATGAGATTTCCTATGTCGGCACCCTGCTTTTTGAAAACAGAGGCAATTTCGTCATTTGTAAGGGTTACACTCCATGAGTGATTTGGGGATGACGAGCTTTCGTATGGATCCGGCACACCTCTCAAGTATGGAATTGATGTGCCCCAGATGTTCTTGACATCGGCAGTATGACCGCCGCTGCTGGAAAAAAAGTATGTCTGTGCAGGCTTTGAATCGTATGCAAGTATCTGACCTGCGGTAGCATCCACTGCTTCTATGAGGGACGGCTTTTCTGCGGACACACCTTTATATACCTGACAGTTGGTAGTGGCACACAGGTTAAATCCGTAGGAAGCGTGCTTATTGTAGTTTGATGCCACGAAACCTCTTGCACAAACAGCCTGAGCTTTAAGTGCTTCTATATCCCAGGTGTGAGACACTTCGCCTCCCAGTACGCTGTATAGATATCCTTCCAGACCTACTATGTTCATTACACACAGTTTAGAGGAAGATGCATTTGTAAGTACAACTCCGCCGCGGTACTCTGTACCGTTAATGAATATGTTGCCGCCCAAGGGCATAATACACAGATTGGTGCCTTCGGTTTCTACCAGCTGAACTCCGTTTATGAGCATACTTGTGGAAGATGCGGCACTCACAGTAAAGTCAGTACCCAGAAGCACACCATCTTCCTTGTGCTCCATTCCGTCAAAATATCCGTAGCTAACGCCTTTGGAAACGGAAATGGATATAGATTCCTTTGCAGTATCACCATAAAAAAGACCTACTTTTATTATGGAATAATCATGCGCAGATGCACATATTGTATATGAGAAAACAAATATTGCCAGAGTAAATAACATACAAATAAATTTTTTCAATACAGTAACCTCCTTACATTATTTCTTTTACATTATAATTTATAGCAATGTTTCA
>JAZQBI010000063.1:0-14181 GCA_045545635.1 Clostridia bacterium
CCAATGGGTGGGTATCTTCAATATCGGTACAAAGTATTTTCAGGTCACTTTCCTGCAGGTCTGCAGAAAGATACATTTCGCAACCGGTATTTTTTGAGTAAATAATTTTTTTGAGTATCTTTTCGGGCGGAATTTTGGAAAAAATACATTCTGTGCCGATATAAAAAGCTCTCTCAATAAGTGGAGAGTTTTTGACGGGCCCTGCAATGTTCATTGTAAAGCAAATAAGAGGTTTTTTGTACTCACAAAGAAGAGAGCGCTGTGTTTTCACGCGCTCTTCTTTTGATATCAGAATTTCATTTAACGAAACCATACAATCACCTATATAATAAGATCCGATTGCTTCTTCTGCTGATCGTCAAGCTTTTTAAGGTTTGTTTCAGCGTTTTCGCCCACACATCCTACAAGCAGGTATCTGCGGGAAAATCTGTCATAAATAAAGTGGTGGAGAAGATGGAAGTTCTCTATCTGTCCTGTGTTTGATACGTGTATTCGGGGACCTGTGCAAAAGTGATTTCTTCCGTCTATGGTAATGTGGTTATTGTCAAGGTAAGTAACAGGAAGGTTACGGCTTATCATTTCATTAACCTTATTTTCCATTTCCGGTATGTCAAATTCGGGTTTGGTTTCGGGAAAAGTTATTACAAAGCCGTGGCGGACATCATCGTGACCGCATCTTTCCATATCTTCCTTTGGCATACAAAGCTCGCACAAATCCTCGGCTGTATGAGCCATAAGTCTGTATTCCAGTGATTTGTACACCTTTTCCCGGATTTCCGAAGGTTCCGGCCCAAAAAGGGTGGGACGGGACATAAGTATCTGTTCGCCAACACCGATTAAGAGATTGGCATTAAAACCCAAAAGGGGATATACAAGGTCAAAATGCTCAACGATAACTCTTTTTCCGTTGTGGAGAGCTTCTGTTATGGCATCGGCAAGGACACTCATTTGTGTAAAACCGTTTTCAAAGCGGATATCTACATGGTAGGTATGGGGAGAAAAATATGTATCATCCTGCTCCAGAAGAGGGAGAGGACGCACATACACACCGTCATCGTCGTTGGTAAGCTCAAGTCCCGGGAACATTCCCCTGAGAAGTGCACTTTTTCCAGAACCAGCTTCGCCTATTACCCCGATTAATTTGTCAAAGGGTGACAGGTATAACTGGGCAAGCTGCATACCAAGGTTGTACATTCTGTGATGACCTCGGGGAGCAAAGTAACTGCTTAATATGTGATTTTTCTGACGTTCCTGCATAGTTATCTTCCTTTCGTAATATATTCAAAGGTAGTTTGGGGAACAAGCTGCTTTATTTTTTCAAAATTGTTTTCTTCAATATACCGCCGTACAAGGCTTGCACTGACGGTTTCACCTGACAGGCAAAGTCTTGGGATTTCTGTAAATTCCACACCGTATCGGGGAAGCCTTTCTTTCATAATACTGTTATATTTTGCGGTGACAGGGCAGTTTGGCTCGCTGCCGGCAAAACGTTTTGTTATACGGAGCCTTTTTGCTATGATGCTTCCGAATATTTCAATATCAAGACCGCACTTTATGTCTGTTTTATCTTTTTTGGTAAAGTATGTCGGAAAGGTGGCGGTTGATACCAGATAAGGTCCTGACGGAATAACCGTGACATTTTCAATGTCAGCAGTTCCAAGCTTTACCATTTCCATTCTGTCTTTGGCGGAAAACAGGCTTTTGTCCTCGGATACCACAAAAACATATAGTCTGTCACATATATCTGAGGCGGTTTGTATAAGATATCTGTGTCCCAGAGTAAAGGGGTTACAGTTCACAACTACTGCTCCGCACACGCCTTTATCCGTTGCTTCAGGAAGAGAGTCGAGGTAGGATTTTATCCCATCCTTTTTGCTTTCCATCAGCATAACGCTGTCTGAGGCTGCTACTTTGTAGAAAAAAAGCGGAGAAAAATACCCCTCGTTTTCCGGCTTGGTATACATAAAAAGATGGTTTATGCCGTCGGAAAAAGCATCCTTTTTAAGCTCGGATACTATGGAGGCGGTAAGGTTTTCGCCCTTCATAGCTTCGTTCACGGCAATATATTTCAGAATATTGCCGTCACGGGAGCCGGAGGCAAGTATTTTATCATCCTCCATAACAAGAACTGTTTTTTGAGGAAGAGCTTCAATCGACAGACCTGATTCTGACATAAAATTAAGCCACTTATTCAGTTTTCTTTGGGATGTTCCGGACAGAAATTCCGTGTGCATAGCCTCTCTCCTTGATTTATTTATTATATTATACATATTATTTTGGAATATGTAAAGAAAAATATTTGCATTTTCAAAAAATGTGTTATATAATAGGGGTATATTGTTACTGTAACATTAGCCCAAAAGGTACAATGAGAGGAGCAAAAAAATGAAAATTGTAAAAATTGCTTGTGCAGGTACACTGGAATCCAGTGATGTTTATGTGGAGATAGAACCCTGTGACAGGGGAATACAAATTGAACTGGAGTCTGTCGTCAAGGAACGCTTTGGTGATGAGATAATAAAGGTGACAGAGTCGGTGCTTAAAGAAAACGGTGTGGACAGTGCCATCATCCGTCTGTCGGACAAAGGAGCACTGGAATGTGTTATCCGTGCCAGAGTGGAGACCGCTATTATGAGAGCAGGGGAGGAAACTAAATGAGAAGCTTACTTTTTTTGCCGGGAAACAATCCCAATATGCTTATAAATGCTCCGTATCTTGGTGCGGATGCTGTAATTTTTGATTTGGAAGATGCAGTATCTCCTGACGAAAAGGATGCTGCAAGAATCCTTGTGAGAAATACCATAAAATACACAGATCTCGGAGGTGCTGAGGTGATAGTCCGTACCAATCCCTCGGACACAGAATACTTCAAAAAGGATATAGACACGGTGCTCCCTTGCAAACCCGGATATATACTTCTTCCCAAGACAAGTACCTCCAAAGATGTGCTGAGGGCAGATGAATATATGACAGAGGTGGAAAAAAGATGCGGAATCAAAGAGGGTTCTGTGGGACTCATTGCTCTTATAGAAACTGCACTGGGCGTGGAGATGGCATATGACATTGCAACCTCAACCGAGCGTATCAGGGCACTTTTCCTTGGTGCTGAGGATCTTACTGCTGACCTCAGGTGCAAACGAACCAAAGAGGGCAGGGAGATAGAGTATTCCAGATGTCGTCTTGTGTCCTGTGCCCGCGCTGCAGGTATTGATGTGTACGATACACCCTTTACTGATGTAAATGACGACGAGGGAATATATGACGATGCCGAAACTGCCAAGGCTCTTGGCTTCACGGGAAAGGCGGCAATATCTCCGAGACACGTGGGTGCAATCAATGAAGTGTTTAGCCCCACACCTGAGGAAATAGAATATGCCTATGAGGTAATGGAGGCAATAGAGATTGCAAAAAGTCAGGGTAAGGGTGCCATAGCACTGAGGGGCAAAATGATAGATGCTCCCATTGTTGCCAGAGCAAAACGTACAATTGATGAGGCAAAAGCCCTTGGAATAGGAAGGAGTGCCTGCAGTGAGTAAAATACTAAAAAGTTTAAGGGATGCCATAATTCTTTCGGGACTTACTGACGGAATGACAGTATCGTTTCACCATCATCTGCGTAACGGTGACTATGTTCTCAATATGGTTATGGACGAAATTGCGTCAATGGGTATAAAGGATATTACCGTTAATGCAAGCTCGCTTTTTGATGTTCATATGCCAATAACACAGCACATAAAAAACGGTGTTGTGACAGGACTAATAACAGACTATATCTCCTCCGGTGTGGGCAAAGTTATTTCCAAGGGAATAATGGAAGGGCCCGTAAGCTTCCGCACTCACGGGGGCAGGCCAAAGGATATTGCTCTTGGAAACACTCCCATAGATGTTGCGTTTATTGCGGCACCGACCTCCGATAATATGGGCAATATTACAGGGAAATACGGAAAATCCGCCTGCGGAAGTATGGGTTATGCCTTTGCCGACGCTATGTATGCAAAAAAGACGGTTGTAATCACGGATAATATCGTACCTTACCCACTTATTCAGCCATCTATTACGGAAAATTTTATTGATTTTGTTGTGGAAACAGAGGCAATAGGCAATCCTGCAGGGATAGTTTCCGGTACGACAAAAATTACCAGAGATCCCGTGGGACTTGTTATGGCATCTATGGCGGCAAAGGTAATAGAGGCTTCCGGACTTCTTAAGGACGGATTTTCTTTTCAGACAGGGGCAGGGGGTGCATCCCTTGCGGCGGCAAAGTATCTCAAGGAGATAATGCTTGCCAAGGGCATTAAAGGAAGCTTTGGTATGGGAGGCATTACGGGATATATGGTAGATATGCTCAATTCCGGATGCTTTGAGTCGCTTTTGGATGTTCAGTGCTTTGACCTGGATGCGGTAGAGTCAATCCGAAGCAATCCAAAGCATACGGAAATGTCTGCATTGAGATATGCGGCACCTCTCGGAAAAAGTGCGGCAGTAGATAGTCTTGACGTGGTAATTCTCGGTGCTACGGAGATAGACACGGATTTTAATGTGAATGTTCACACAGACTCCAACGGATATATAATGGGCGGTTCGGGCGGTCACAGCGATGCGGCAGCAGGCTCAAAGCTCTGTATGATAATTGCACCTCTGTTCCGTGCAAGAATGCCCATAGTCACAGACAGAGTAACCTGCATATCAACTCCCGGCAGAGATGTCGATATATTGGTAACTCAAGGGGGCGTTGCGGTCAATCCCCGCAGGGAGGATTTAAAAAAATCTTTGGAAAAAGCAGGAATTTCGGTGTGCGACATCAAAGAACTTAAAGAGAAGGCAGAAGCACTTACCGGAAAACCGTGTAAGCTTCCCAAAGGGAACAAGGTTGTTGCGGAGATTATATCCCGTGACGGCGAGCTTCTTGACAGAATATATTCAGTCAGATAGAGAGGTGTACCAATGAGAGAAATAAAAAGCGAAAAAATAACAGAAGTGGTAAGAAAGCTGTGTATAGAGGCAAACTGCCATCTTCCCGATGATGTAAAAAGGTGCATACTTAGTGCAAGGGAAAAGGAAACCTGGCAGGGTGCATCGGAGATACTGGACCGCATTGTGGAAAACTATGAAATTGCAGATAATGAAAATGTCCCCATTTGTCAGGATACAGGTGCCGCTTGTGTTTTTGTAAGCATCGGTCAGGATGTGCACGTGTCGGGCAACATAACTGATGCCATAAATGAGGGTGTGCGTCAGGGTTATGCCGACGGTTACCTAAGAAAAAGCATAGTGAAAGATCCTCTTGACAGAGTAAATACCGGTGATAATACGCCTGCTATGATATATTATGATATAACAGACGGGGACAAAATAGAAATAACAGTTGCCCCCAAAGGCTTCGGAAGTGAAAATATGAGCCGTGTGGCAATGCTCCGTCCCTCCGATGGAGTTGAGGGTGTAAAGGAATTTGTAATAAACACCGTTAAGGAAGCCGGCCCCAATCCCTGTCCGCCCATAGTAGTTGGTGTGGGCATTGGCGGAACCTTTGACAAGGCGGCATATCTTGCAAAAAAGGCACTTCTCCGTTGTGCAGATGAGTCAAATGCTGATGCTTTTTATGCAGAGCTTGAAGAGGAGCTTCTGGAAAAAATAAATGCTCTTGGCATAGGACCTCAGGGACTTGGAGGCAGAACTACTGCACTTGCCGTGAATATAGAAACCTTTCCCACGCATATTGCAGGGCTTCCTGTGGCGGTTAACATCAACTGCCATGTAACAAGACACAAGACGGAGGTAATATGATGAAAATAACTACTCCATTTACAAGAGAAGATGCCCGAAATTTAAAGGCAGGAGATTCCTGCCTTATATCGGGAGTTATATATACTGCAAGAGATGCCGCACACAAAAGGCTCTGTGCCCTTATTGATGAGGGGAAGGAGCTTCCTTTTGATGTGGAAAACAGCATAATATATTTTGTTGGCCCTACCCCCACAATGCCCGGCAAGGCAATCGGCTCTGCAGGTCCCACCACATCCTACAGAATGGATGCTTACAGTCCCGCCCTTATTGCAAAGGGACAGACGGGAATGATTGGCAAGGGGAAGCGCGGAAAAGAAGTAATCGATGCAATGAAAGAGCACGGAGCAGTGTATTTTGGTGCCATAGGCGGCTGCGGTGCGTTGCTTGGAAAGTGTATTAAGAAATGCGAAATCATAGCCTATGATGACCTTGGTGCAGAAGCCATAAGGAGACTTGAGGTGGAGGATTTTCCCGTTGTTGTGATAATTGACAGTGAGGGGAATAATCTCTATGAAACGGGCAGAAAAGCGTATCTTGAAAGTGTGAAATAATAAAAAGTGTTGTGGGGATACTGTGTACCCCCACACCCACGAAATACTCTTTCTCAGGGGTATTGCATACCCCTGTAACCCCGCTTTTCCGCTGTAATAATACGGGGAAATCAAAAATATAAAAGGCAAAATTTAATCGACCATTGCGGATGCGACGATTTTCGTCGCTTGTCCTCATTAAACGCCGTTTGCATAAAGGAACTGAAATGTGCAAACGGCGTTTTCGATAATTTTGCCTTTTCTCTTTTCGATTTTAAATCCCCGTATTTTTAATGCGGAATAATAAGCTACCGGTTATGGAAGTGTATTTTGGAAATAGTGCGTTAAGGTCAATTTCTCATGTCGACTATTTCTTTTGCGCCGTCAAAAGGCTCGATGTTTTCCAGTACGAGGTTTTTCATTTTGCCTCCCAGGTGGATTGCCCCATCCAGAGCACGGGAACGGACATTGCGGACCGTGATGTTGTAGGTTTCGTCCTCAGTTGCGTGGCGCCATCCGTACAGCACCTCTCCGTCGCCAACCCTTACACCGTAGCCACCAATATCCATATGGGGACTTTCCTTTGACATATCATATACTCCGTCTATCAGGATATCGTGAAGCTTAATTCCACCCTGATTCAGAAGTCGCACGTTGGAGCAGTGTGCGGCAGTGCGGATGTTGAGTATCTCTACAAAGCATATGTCAGAAGATTTTCCGGGGGTTTCAAATGCAAGACTTCCGGTTTTGGTAATACCTGTCAGTGCAACGGTATCGTCCTGGGTAAAGCCGGTAAGGTTTTCTATCTTTATGTGATGGCATCCGTGCCTCAGATCCACACCATCGGCATTTCGTATAAGGCATTCCTGAGATTTTGTCCGTATAAGTCCGTGGTATTCGTTGCCGTTTTCGTCTATTGCGGTGTCGTTTGCACGGAAATCTATATTGCCTATGTAGCCGTTGGAACAGTATATGAAGCAAAGTGCCCACCAACGCTGGTCACGGCAGTGAATACCTGTTACTTCAAAGTTATCCACATTTACAAACAAAAGAAGGTTGTTTACATACATAGGAGGTCTGCCGTCTTTTCGGGCGTTGCTCTCTTTAAGTCCGTTGTAGGTACCGCCATCAAGAATCGCTCTTCCTTTACCTTTAATTCTGATGTTTTTGTTGCCGTTTCCTATGGTTTCAACGGTTATGGGATTGCCTCCGTCTTTATTTCGGAACATATTATCAAAGGTATTGTCAGCCATTCTGAGGTGGCAGTCTGACAAGTTAATTGTAAAATCTGACGGGATAAGTATTGCGGTTGTTATTTCCCAGTTGCCGGTTACCGTTATTTCCCGGGTGCCGTTTTTCTCTGCTTCATTAATAAGTGAGGTTATGTGCTCGCTTCCGTTTTTAAAAAAAATTTCTTCCATATAGACATCTCCCTTTGGGATTTTTGTACATTATAATATTATGGAATTTGTATGTCAAGAAAATATGAAAACCTGCAAAAAAATGAGGAAAAACTGTGAGTAAATGGGGCAGAGTTTTTTCTGTACCTTTCCTTGACATTTTTCTCTTTTGGGTATATAATTGTTATATAACTTTTTTACCGGAGAGAAAATAAATGAAAGATATTTTTAAAATAGATACTTCACTCGACATTCCAATATACCGTCAGCTTGTTGATGCCATACGGGCGGCCATAAAAAACGGAACGCTCCCCTCAGGCCATCAGCTTCCTACGGTAAACGAAATGACCGAAAGCCTAAAGATTGCCCGTGGTACCGTAAAACGGGTGTATGACGAGCTGGAAAGGGCAGAGCTTATCGAAAAGGTTCAGGGAAGAGGCACCTTTGTCTGCTATCACCCTGCAAATTCCGGAAGCCGCAAGGAGCAGGCAATGGAAGCGATAGACAATATGTTCAGCCAGCTTGATAATATGGGACTTTCCCCTGCGGAAATCAATATTTTTCTCACTCTCAAGCTAAGAGAGCGTTCCGATGAAGAAGCGGGAATAAAGGTTGCTGTTGTGGAATGTAATCCCGAAAATCTCTCTCAGATGTCGGAACAGCTTCGCCATATAAACGGAGTGGATTTATATTCCTATCTTGTGGAAAGTATAAAGCAATACCCCTACAAGCTTAGCGAGGATTTTGACCTTATTGTAACATCCTCGGAGCATGCGGCATACTTAGAGAGCATAGTAACCAACAAAAGAAAAGTGGCAAAGGTTGCACTGAGGCTTTCTGCAAGATGTCTTTCGGATATTATAAAGCTCAGAAAAGGTACAAAGGTGGGTATAATAGGTTACAGCAGCCGCTTTGCAGAGCTTTTGCAGGAGTCGTGCTATGTGTATAATGACGAAATTTCGCTGGCGGAACCCATAGCCGTCGGCGACGATATAGCATCCTATTTAAAGGATAAGGAAGTCCTTCTGCTTCCCAAATTTTACGAAAAGCATTTTGGTACAGATGTAATTTCCGCTATTCAGAACTTTGAGGGCGACATAGTGCCGTGTTATTACGAAATGGATGAAGGTTCCATTCTTTATCTGGAAACCAAAATAAAGAGATTTCTTGACGAAAAAAGAATATGAAAACCGGAAACGCAAAAGTTATATTGAATATTTGCGTTTCTTTTTTTATTAAATATTAAAAAACACCTTGACAAATGTTATATAACATTATAATATATAGTTGTATAACAATTATAACGAGGTGTTATCATGTCGAAAAAGAAAGTTCTTGTCATCGGTGTTATCGGTGCCGATGTTCATGCAGTAGGCAACAAGATTTTGTATCATGCTTTTACAGAGGCAGGATTTGAGGTTGTCAATCTGGGTGTTATGGTTTCTCAGGAGGAATATATTGCTGCAGCTATTGAATCGGATGCGGATGCTATTGTTATTTCATCCCTATACGGTCAGGGTGAGCTGGATTGCCGCGGTATGAGAGAAAAATGCAATGAAGCTGGACTTAAGGATATTCCCCTTCTTGTAGGTGGCAATATAGTCATAGGAAAGCAGAAGTTTGAGGATGTGGAAAAGCGTTTCAAGGCTATGGGCTTTGACAGAGCCTTTCCTCCCGGCACTACACCGGAAACAGCCATAGAAGCTCTTCATGAGCTTTTGGATGGTGATAAATAATGAAAAATGTTTTGCTGATAGATTTTGGCAGCACATATACCAAGCTTACAGCGGTGGATATGGAAAATGAGTGTATCATAGGAACGGCAAATGCCTACACTACGGTGGAAACAGATATTAATGACGGTCTTAGCCGTGCAATGGAAATCCTGGAAAAGCAAACGGGCAAAAAAGAGTACGATGAGTGTTATGCCTGCTCGTCTGCGGCAGGGGGACTGAGGATGGTAACGTCCGGTCTTGTTCCCGAGCTTACGGGTGAGGCGGCAAAGCAGGCAAGCCTTGGTGCAGGTGCCAAGATTGTAGGAATATACTCTTTTGAGCTTACGGATGAGGATTTGGAAGAAATAAGGAGTCTCAAACCTGACATTTTTCTGCTTGTGGGAGGAACAGACGGCGGAAATACGGATTGCATAATAAATAATGCACGAAAAATAGCCGCTTTAAAACCCGACTTCCCCATAGTGATTGCAGGAAACCGCACGGCATCGGGCGAATGTGCCCGCATACTGGAGGGGTGGGAGGTTCATATCTGCCCCAACGTTATGCCGAAATTCGGAGTACTCAATACCGAGCCTGCACAACAGAAAATAAGGGAGATATTTTTAAACCGCATAATTCATGCCAAGGGACTTTCCAAAGCGTCGGAAATCCTCTCGGACATAATGATGCCCACTCCCTCGGCAGTTCTAAAGGCTGTTGAGCTTCTATCCAAGGGATACGGAGAGGAAAAGGGTATCGGAGAGCTTGTTGCAGTGGATGTTGGCGGTGCAACTACCGATGTATATTCCATTGCAGACGGTATGCCCTCGGGCATGAACACTGTGTACAAGGGCATCCCCGAGCCATATTCCAAGCGTACTGTGGAGGGAGATATCGGTATGCGTTACAGCATACATGGTATTGCGGAAGCTGTCGGAACAAAAAAGCTTTCGGAGCTTTCAGGTCTTACGCAGGAAAGGGTAGAGGAGCTTACAGAGTATCTTTCCCAAAATACAGATTGTGTTCCAAACGGAAATGAAGAAATGGAAAAAATGGATTTTGCACTGGCATCCTGTGCAGTGGAAGAGGCAGTACGCCGTCATGCCGGAACAATGACGGAAACCTATACAATGATGGGACTTACCTTTGTTCAGGAGGGCAAGAACCTTACCGGTGTAAAGCACATCCTTGTTACGGGCGGAAGCCTTATACACACGGAAAACACACATAAGATAGCCTCTTTTGCCAATTACAGTGCAAAGGACCCTGCCTCCCTCAGACCAAAGGGAGCAGATGTACTGATAGACAGAAGATATATACTTGCCGCTATGGGACTTGTAGGTACCTACTATCCCGAAACGGCACTCAAAATAATGAAAAAGGAGCTTGAATACCATGGATATTCAGAATAAGCGTATCTCCGATGAAGAATTTTATACCATAAGAGAGGAAGTCCTCTCTCAGTGGCCTACCGGCAGAGATGTAAACCTTGAGGAGGCTGTGGCATATCACAAGGCTATGCCCGAAAGCAGAAACTTCTCCAAAAAGCTCATTGATGCCAAGAAAAACAAGAAAACTCTTGTTCAGCCCCGTGCAGGTGTTCCTGTGGTGGACGAGCATATCAAGCTTATGCAGTATCTGGAGGAGCAGGGCGAAGCCGACCTTCTCCCCTCGACAATAGACAGCTACACAAGACAGAATCGCTATGAGGAAGCGGAAAACGGCATTCAGGAGTCACTGCGTCTTGACCGTGCAATGCTCAACGGTTTTCCCGCAGTAAACCACGGTGTGGCAAAATGCCGCAGGGTAACAGAGAGTGTAAATGTACCTATGCAGGTTCGCCACGGAACTCCCGACGCAAGACTTCTTACAGAAATCACCTATGCCGGAGGCTTTACAAGCTACGAGGGAGGCGGTATATCCTACAATCTTCCCTACTGCAAAAATATTCCAATGGAGCGTACCATACGGGACTGGCAGTATGTAGACAGGCTTACCGGAATCTATGAGGAAATGGGTGTTTCCATAAACCGTGAACCCTATGGCCCCCTCACAGGAACTCTTGTTCCTCCCTGCATTTCCCATGCGGCGGCAATAATCGAAGCACTTCTTGCGGCAGAGCAGGGTGTTAAGAACATAACCGTCGGCTACGGTCAGTGCGGAAACCTTGTGCAGGATATAGCGGCAATAAGAACTCTGGAAGAGCTTACGGATGAATACTTTGCTAAATACGGCTACAAGGATGTTGTGGTAACTACTGTTCTCCATCAGTGGATGGGCGGTTTCCCTGCAGACGAAGCAAAGGCATTTGGTGTAATATCATCAGGCAGCCTTATTGCGGCACTTTCCAAGGCAACCAAGGTTATTGTAAAGACACCCCATGAGGCTGTGGGCATACCTACCATGGAGGCTAATGCTCAGGGACTAAGGTGTACCAAGCAGGTTGTAAATATGCTATCCGATCAGGAATTCTGCGACAGTCACCTTGAGGAAGAAAAGGAGATAATAAGACAGGAAACCCGTGCCATTGTTGACAAGTGCTTTGAGCTTGGTAACGGCGATATAGCAGCCGGTGTGTGCCGTGGTGTGGAGGCAGGTGTTCTGGATGTACCCTTTGCACCCTGCCGTTACAATGCAGGAAAGATGCTTCCCTGCCGTGACAATAACGGTGCAGTAAGAATACTCAATCCCGGAAATCTTCCTTTCTCACAGAGTCTTCTTGACTTCCACAAGGACAAGATAGAGGAGCGTGCCAAGGCAGAAAACCGCAAGGCATCCTTCCAGATGGTTATAGATGATGTTTATGCAATAGGTAAGGGCAGACTTGTGGGAAGACCGAGATAATTTTACAAAAACAGGAGAGAAAATAAATGAAAATAAAAAATATAGTATGTTCCGCCGGAAGAACAGGCTTCTATTTTGACGATCAGCGTGCAATTAAGTCCGGTGCAGAGCACGACGGAGTTTTTTACAGAGGTAACACTGTGACAGAGGGATTCAGGTCTGTCCGTCAGGCAGGAGAATCCATTTCTGTTATGATAATTCTTGAGGACGGTCAGATAGCTTACGGTGACTGTGCCGCTGTACAATACTCCGGTGCAGGCGGAAGAGATCCCCTCTTTCTTGCTGAGGATTTCATTCCCGTAATAGATAAGTACATCACACCTGCCCTTGTTGGCAAGGAGGCAGACAGCTTCCGTGAGCTGTGTGCCATGATGGAAACAATTACAGTTGACGGCAAAAGACTTCACACTGCAATCCGCTACGGTGTTTCTCAGGCGATACTCGATGCCGTAGCCAAGGCTACGGGAAGAATGATGTGCGAGGTAGTAGCCGACGAATACGGTTGCACCGTGTCCGAAACCCCAATCCCCGTATTTACCCAGTCCGGTGATGACCGCTATGACAATGCCGACAAGATGATAATTAAAGGGGCACAGGTTCTTCCTCATGCACTTATCAATAATGTTGATACAAAGCTTGGCAAAAATGGCGAAAAGCTTAAAGAGTATGTTGCGTGGCTCCGTGACAGAATACTGGAAAACCGCAGTGACGAAAGCTACAGTCCTGTTATGCATATAGACGTTTATGGTACAATAGGTGCCATATTCGGTAACAACAACTACAAGGCTATGGCAGATTATATAGAAGACCTTGGCAAAACCGCAAAGCCTTTCAGACTTCGCATAGAGGGTCCCATGGATTGCGACTGTGACAGAGAGACTCAGTTGGAAGCTCTTGCAGGACTTACAAAAGAGCTTGATTCAAGAGATTGTGATGTTGAACTTGTTGCTGACGAGTGGTGCAATACCCTTGAGGATATCAAGCTCTTTGCAGACAACAAGGCAGGACATATGGTACAGATAAAGACTCCTGACCTTGGCGGTATCAATAACACCATCGAAGCCGTTCTCTACTGCAAGGAAAAGGGAATAGGAGCATATCAGGGCGGTACCTGCAACGAAACCGACAGAAGTGCACAGGTCTGCGTTCACTGTGCCATGGCAACGAAACCCGACCAGATTCTGGCTAAACCCGGTATGGGCGTTGATGAGGGCTATATGATTGTGTATAACGAAATGCAGAGGATTATGGCTATAAGAAAATCGAGATAAATATCAAGCACCCCAAAAAGCGGATAACGGCTTTTTGGGGTGTATTGTATAACAGACATATTTGACTTTGGGAGAAAAAAGAGATATAATTTCATTGATGAAATTTTTGGGGGATGAAAATATGAAAAAATATTTGAGAATATCGCTAACTTTCTTATTGCTATTGGTTTCATTTACCGTTTTGTCTTTGAATATTTGTGCAAGTGAACTTTCGATAAATGTATCAGATATTTCTTATGAAAATGGGAATTGTATTTTTGATATTTCAGTTGATGGATATGATAGGAATATTTACGGGAGTGCTGATGCTTTTGTTGCACTATATGATTCTTATGGAAGATTACAGCAGGTTTCGCACCAAACTCTCACATACGATGGAAAAGCCGGTGTGTATGTTGCAGTTTGTGGTAATGAATCATGGTTCAAGGTAATGATTTTAAATAGTGCAAATAAGCTGTCACCACTGTGTAGGGCATATAGCGGTGTTTTTGATTACAGGGCGGTAACAAAGGTGACCACCATGTCCCAATACATAAAATCTTTTGAGGAAAATCGGGTTGTTTGCGGTACTTTGGAATTTCCGGAAAGCAATAAAATTCTACGAATGAATGATAATGCAATCTATATATGTAACGGT
>JAZQBI010000064.1:0-9386 GCA_045545635.1 Clostridia bacterium
ATAGGGGATAAAACCGAATAGAAACAATGAAAGCCGTTGAGCGGGCGTTAAAGCGGCTTTTGTGTGCAAAACAAGAGGAGTACATCGTGTGATGTACTCCATACGTTTGGCAAAGATGTATGGTTTTGATACAAAAAGGGCACCCCCTCTAAACCCTGCCCTTTTTCTGAAACAGACCTGCCCTTTTTTCTGTGGCGACCCTGCCCTTTTTGGGTTTAGGGGTGCCCTTTTTTCTATGGCGACCCTGCCCTTTTTAGTTTAGGGGTGCCCTTTTTGAAAGTAGGCACTTAATTTTCTTGGCCAACTCGTGAAAGCGAGGAGGGATTTCAAAGTTGGCACACAATTCAATTTAGTATTCTTGGTCTGATTGAAAAATCAGGCCCTTATTTTTTATAAGGCTGTTTTTGATGGACTTAACCATATCGTAGATGATTGCCTTCTCATATGGGGAGCAATCCTTCATCAGTAACTCCAACTCCGACAGATAATCTTTTAGGTCGTTTTGTTGATTGCCGAGCAGTATGCGGTCAAGGGTTACACCAAGAGCACCGGCTATTTTAACTAGTGATTCAAGGCTTGCTTTCTTTCTGCCTGTTTCAATGTAGCTGATGTACGAGTCGGTGAGGTTTGCTAATTCAGCGAGCTGTGATTGTGATAGTTTTCTGTCTCGTCTGAGGTCGCCTATTCTTTTACCAAGTCGGCGGTAGTCGATTGTAGGTTCCATTATAGTCACTCCTTTGTGGTCAGGATATTAACTCTACATCGCCGGTAAGTAAAGTCCTTTTCCAAAATAATTTTGAAAATAATAACCACCGGTCAACTACTTGACTTGTGGTTTATGGATTTGGCTATTTGCTTACATTATTATAATTTTGCATTATTGTATATTAGGGGCGGTATGTGTGATAGCGAGCTACAAAAAACTATTCAAATTACTAATTGACCGTGAAATGAAAAAGAAAGAACTTGCCGAGAAAGCAGGTGTTGCAATCTCTACTATCACAAAGATGGGCAAAGACGGAGTCGCAGTATCAAGTGATGTTCTTGTCAGAATTTGTACCGCACTTGGATGTACCTTCAACGATATATTTGAAGTGATACCTGCCCCCGGTGAACAACAATTCGTAAAGGATACATGACTGGAGGATACTATGAGCGAATCAGAAAAAAGAGCACTAACAAGGGACGAACAAAAAGCAAAAATCATACAGCGGTATAAAGGCTTGGATGTTGACGATGTGGAGGTAATACCTGCAAGTAAGACATACGACTTTTATGACGATGTTCACCGAAGAGTTGCTGTTTATGTACGAGTCTCAACTGATAACCTACAGCAGACCTCATCATACGAGCTACAAAAAAACTACTATGAAGACATGGTTAATAGAAACCCAAATTGGGTGCTTGTTGATATATTCGCAGACGAGGGTATATCCGGCACATCGTTAAATCACCGTGATGCTTTTAACCAGATGATAAGGGACTGCAAAGCCGGTAAGATTGACATGATTATTACAAAGAGCGTTTCTCGATTTGCGAGAAATGTAGTTGACTGTGTAACCATTGTGGACGAGCTTGCAGCACTTCCAAATCCGGTAGGTGTTTTCTTTGAAACGGAGCACATTTTCACTCTCGACACAAAGAGTGAGATGGCACTCAACTTCACCGCTTCAATGGCACAGGAAGAGTCCCATATAAAGAGCAACATAATGAATGCCTCTATTGAGATGCGATTCAGCCACGGCATTTTGCTTACTCCTGTTCTGCTTGGATATGACCACGATGCAGACGGTAATCTGATCATCAACGAGGACGAGGCTTTAACTGTTAGGCTAATATTTTTTATGTATATATATGGGTTCACGCTCAAGCAAATCGCAGATAAGCTGACGGAGTTACAACGAAGGACTAAAAAGGACAATACCACATGGACATCATCCTCGGTTCTCAACATACTTCGAAACGAGCGTTACTGCGGTGATGTGCTTACAAGCAAGACATTCACACCAAGCTATAAAACACATCAAGCTCGTAAAAACAAGGGTGAAAGAACGCAGTATCGTTGGAAAGACCATCACGAGCCGATTGTTACCCGTGATGACTTTATAGCGGTGCAGCATATGTTGAGCAATAGCTCGAAAGGTGTAGGTGCATTGCCAGAGCTTAAGGTTATTGAAAAAGGACCATTTAAGGGATTTGTGCGAGTGAATATTCATTGGGCTGCCTTCAAGCCGGAGGACTACTACTCGGCATCTGCTACTGTTTACAAAAAGGGTGAGGTGCCTGAAACAGCAGAGGAATATACAGTTGAGGCAGAGTCCGGGGATTTTGATTTAAGAGGTTTTGAAATAGCAAGGTCACAGTTCTTTGAGAGCAACGATAAGATGCAGATAAACTTTGCTAACAACTATGTCAGCTTTAGCTCGGCTTGTGTGAAGCGTATACCGCACAGCTCTTACATAGAGATGTATGTACACCCGGAAAAGAAACTCCTATTTATTATGGGATGTGCATCGTCAGAGAAAAATGCCCTTAAATGGATAAAGTACAGAGCAGACGGAAGCCCACGACCTAGAAGCATTAGAGCCACCGGCTTTTGTGGCACTCTGTTTGAGATGTTCGGTTGGAATCCGGACTTTAGATATCGTTTCCAAGGAGTAAAGAAAGAGCAGGGTAACAAAGCAATCATCTTATTTGATTTATCTGAATCCGAGATATTCGTGCCTCACGCAGCCATTGATGAGGATTGTGGTGAGGAAGAAGTACACCCCGTTATACCTCGCAGAGGTAACTCAATTCTTGCTATGCCGGAGGCTTGGTCTGAAACCTTCGGAAATGATTTTTATGTACACGGTGAGCGACAGGATAAAGGAATCGATGAGAACAGATGGGGTTCAAATCAGCAGACTGCAAGTTATTCTTCGATGCCGGACTTAAAGGTACCTAATGAAGCTGTAGTAGCTTCTGAAATAAGAGGGATTATAACAACCATACAGGAGGGAAAAAACGATGCCTGAATTAAGCGACATTTTTGACACAAAACCACAAGCGAAAAAAGAAGAGGAAGTCGAGGTTATTTTTGACGAGAATTTTTCTTATGAGGGATACCAAGTTGTAAGAAGTGAGTTCTTTGCTCATATGCGAGAGCCGGGAATCACCTTTAACAACTGTAAGGTTAATTTGAATGCTGCTTGTCTGCGGAGATTACCGGAGGTTGACTATGTACAGTTTCTTGTTAACCCTGTATCGAAAATCCTTGCTGTAAGGCCCTGCACAGAAGATGCGAAGGACTCGTTTTTATGGTGTAACACAAAGCCTAACGGTAAGAGAATGCCACGCTACATAACCTGTCGTATCTTCTTTGCAAAAATATCGGAACTTATGGGGTGGAACCCGGAGTATCGATATAAGATGGTAGGAAAAATAATAAGAAGTAATGACGATTATCTCATTATTTTTGACCTTAAAGCCACAGAGGTGTTTCAGCATGTTAGCCGTAAAGATGGAACTGTAAGAGCATCAAGGAACCCAACCTTCCCTGCGGAGTGGAGAAACCAATTCGGTCTGCCGGTGGAGGAACACAAAAAGCTGTTGCAGGTTAATATCTTCGATGGCTACACCGTTTTTGGAGTTAAAGATAAAAGAGATAATCACAGCAATACAACAGAATAAGGAGAGTTTTTTATGAATAACAGATTGCCGGCACTAACGCTAGATTGTAAGAGGTATAGAATTAGAATCCATGGTTCTACGCTTGTGGCTCTTGATAATCCCAAGTATGCGGTGCTGATAATTAACCCCGATGATTTAACTATCGGCATCATGGGTACAGATAAAAACGAGGCAGGAGCTCATAGACTATACCCAGATAGTGGAGGTCGAGCTTATGTTGAGCTTAGAAGCACGCCGCTACTGCGAGAAATTAACAGAGTGTGTAGCGAAATAAAGCTAGGATGCACTTATCGTTTAGAGGGTGTTAAGATGCCCAATAAAAACATTGTCGTTTTTGAAATATTGAATTACACGGAACTATTAACAAGGAGTAAAACAGATGAGCCAATACAGGAATGCAAATGATATAAAAATATTACCGGCATTCAGGCGGTTAGAGTTACCTTTGGATTCAGCAGAGCGAGCGGTGTTGGAAGAAGAGATATTACAGAGAGGATTTAATCAGTATTTTTTTGTGTGGCACGGGTATCTTTTAATGAATTTTGATGCCTTTGATATCTGTAATAAGCACAACATAAAGTACAGGATAAAAGCCAAGAGATACCCATCACTTGAGATTGCAATTTCAGAGGTGTGCAAAATGCACCTCAAGCTGACCGTTGAAAACGATATGATGAAAAAGTATCTGATTGGTACTCGTTTTCATGTCGAGAAAGAGCTGGCAAAGCAACAGCCACAAGAGTTCGATGGGCAGTTTTGTTATGATGATTCGGCAATGAAAACCCGTGAAAGGTTAGCTAAAGAGTTTGAAGTGGTAGCACACACTATTTATATGTATGGTGTTCACGCTGAAACATTAAGCTCAATAGCGGATGTATCGGAGGAGCTTTTCTTGAGGATAATGAAAAAGGAAATAAAGGTGTCCATAGAAACCTTACAAGCCATACTTAAATTGTCGCCAACTCCTCGCCGGCAGACAATAGAAAAACTACTCAAGGGTGGCGGTAACTACAATGACACCGCTAAACCTGCACCTCGTACTAACGGCAACAACTCCGGTGAAAGGATAATGGGCCTTCAGTCTATCAAGGAAGTTCCGAAGTATGACCCCAATGCAGAGCTTAAGAGCCTAATATACACGGTGCCGACTTGGATGTCGTCAATTAACCGTGTTATGAAGGTCGCAAATATGGTTGAATCCGATTCTGAAACCAAGCAAAAGCTACGGGTGGAGCTTGTTTCAATGATTGGTGTTATATGTGATTTCTTGAAAGAAATGGAGGATAGTAACAATGGATGATTTTGAGTATAGTCTATTTGTGCCTAATGTACACTTTGAGCAGATACGAATCTGTGACTTGGTATCAAACCAAGATTATCAGAGAGCTTTGTCTAAAGACCACATTCAGCGTACAGCAGATAATTTTGATTTATACCAAATTAACCCTTGTAAAGTAAGTAGGCGTGACGGCATCAACTATGTATTTGACGGTCAGCATACAATCGAAATTGTAGCGTTAGTATCCGGTTCTCGTGAGACACCTGTATGGTGTATGGTTTACGACGATATGGGATACATTAAAGAGGCCGATACCTTTGCAAATCAGCAAAAGCATGTAAGGAAGCTGTCATCGTTTGATGTTTTTAATGCCAACATTGAAGCAGAGAACGATATGCAACTCTCCATCAAGGCGATAGTTGAGTCATATCACTTGAAAATAACCAAAGCAAAAGATAACTGTTGCATTGGTGCTGTTGCTGCTCTTGAGTACATATACAAAAAGTACGGTTTTCATAATCTGGACAGAACCCTGCGTTTAGTTGTTATGGCTTGGGAAGGGGAGTCGGAGTCGCTCACAGCGAGTATGTTGAAAGGTGTATCTATTCTCATCGCAGCTTACGGTGATAAAATCAGCGATGATATGTTCCGTGACAAGATGAGTGCGGTTAGTCCCAAGGAAATAGTCCGTTCAGCCAAGGACAGGCTTCCCGGAGCAAAGGGTTATGCCGAGGCTATGTTCCTTATTTATACAAGGAAAATTAAATATTGCAGTATGAACATTAATGACATATATCATGTGGACAAGCCTATAAAAAACAAAAAGCCGACTGACGAGCAATCGGCGGTAGATGGTATGTTATTTAATGTGTAAAAATAGGTGGATGTTATGATATATGTTACTCCGATTTTTGAATGGTTACCTCGTGACCGCTGACAAATTTATATACAAGTCGTCCATCGTGGTATGCTGTGACAATATCAATACCACTTTGCCACAGCCGGTTATCAAATTCGGTAACAACATCAAGCTCGTGGATTCTAAACATAAAGGCACTTAGCTCATCGGCTTTTCGGAGGCGTTCTTCCTTTAAGGCCTGTAAGCTTTCTGCCTTTTCTTTTGCTTTCTCATAGCGTTCAACAAGAGCATTGTATTTGGTGCAAAACTCTCCCTGATTCATAGCTTTAGAGGAGTTTTCCTGTATGATTTTCTGTGTCAGCTCTGTGACAATTTCAAGCTCTTGTGTTAATTCCGCTAACTCTTTGTCGATGTCACGGGGAGCTATTAAAGTGTCATATATCAGGCGACAACTATCAAGGATATCATCTCGGTTCTTGAGTATTTCATTTATGGCGGTAACGAAACCGTCCTTGATATCATCAGCATAATATGTAGGTGTTTTGCAGTCGTTTTTGAACTTGCTGTTACATTGCCATATTACTCTTTTGTACTTGCTTGTGGAGTGCCAAGTTTTAGAGCCATAAAACTCACCGCAGTCTCCGCAGACAATTCGGCAACAAAGACTATCGGTACAGCGATATTTTCCGCCGAGCTTCTTTCGTCTTGCAAGCTCTCTTTGAACCAAATCCCACTCTTCGGGAGCAATAATTGCAGGGTGGCTGTTCTGAACATAATACTGTGGAACTTCACCCTCATTGACCTTTTGTTTCTTTGTTAAAAAGTCGACTGTAAACTTTTTTTGTAATAAAGCATCGCCTTTATATTTTTCATTGGATAAAATGCTGTCGATGGTATTGAAACGCCATTGTGTTTTACCGCCCGGAGTCGGCACCCCTTCTTCTTGGAGCGTTTTTGCAATTACTCCCTGTGTCATACCGTCAAGGAACATTTTATATATTCGCTTTACGATTTCTGCCTCTTCGGGGACAATCTCTGGCAGGTCGTCAGCACCTTTCTTGTATCCGAGAAAACTCTTATAAGGGAGTAATATTTTTCCATCAGCAAATCGTTTGCGATGTCCCCAAGTGACATTCTCGGAAATGGAGCGACTCTCTTCCTGTGCTATCGAGGATAATATTGTTAGCATTACCTCGCCACTACTGTCAAAAGTGTATATGTTTTCTTTTTCGAAGAACACTTCAACACCATGTTCTTTTAGCTTTCTAATAGTGGAGAGCATATCAACAGTATTTCGTGCGAATCGGCTGATGGATTTTGTAACTATAAGGTCAATCTTGCCGTCCAAGGCGTCTTTTATCATAGTGTTGAAACCGACACGCCTTTTAGTGTTTGTGCCGGAGATACCTTCGTCTGTGTAAACCTTTACGAACTCCCAGTCGGCTCGATTTTTAATATACTGTGTGTAGTAATCAATTTGAGCCTCATAGGAAGTGAACTGTTCGTCAGAGTCAGTTGATACACGAGCGTATCCTGCGACTCGCCTTTTTATTAGGGCGTCAGTCGGAATCATTGTTTGTGGATTTATTGTCGGTGGTATTACAGTTACTTTTCTAACCATTATTTACTCCTTTGTTTTAAGGCTGCTTGTCGGGCCTTTTCTTTCATTTCGGGTGTCCAACTTTTACTTCGAGAATTGTGTTTCCATTCCTTGGTAACACGCACTCCGTTTTGAAGCGTGAAGGTAAGGGTGTGGTCGTAGGCAACGATATCAATAACGCTGTTGCACAAATCGTCTTCACAAAAGTCCGGTATACCGATAACCTCGGCGGTTAATCTGTAAAGGATATCTTCCGGTATGCGAGGCTCTTGGCAGTAGGCTTTTCCTTTGGAAAGAAAGGTCGTACAATTCCAAAAGTGTTTATTGTTTTGTTTGCCTCTGCGATAGTTTTTTCCACACTTGCCACACCTGATGTAGCTTGTAAACATCGTAGTTGTGTGGTGTGAGTAGCTCTCACAGGCTTTGGCTTTTTCTGCCATCACTAACTGTGCTTTTTCAAAGGTCATAGAGTCGATGATTGCCTCGTGAGTGTTCTCTGCATAATATTGTGCGAGCTGACCTGTGTTTTTCAGTTTCTTTTTCTGCAAGTGGTTATTTATGTAGGTTTTTTGAAGCAAAGAATCGCCGGTATACTTTTCATTTCGAAGCATACAAGCAAGGCGGTAAGCGTTCCATTCTCGACCTCGCTTTGTTGTGTAGCCACGAGCTGTTAAGTCTTTAGCTATTGAGTTGAGGCTTTCACCGTCAATGGCTCTGTCAAAAATCTCTTTGACGATAGTTGCTTCGGAAGGATTGATAACCATTTTCTTATCCTTTTTATCGTAACCATACATGTCACTTATGCAGAAAATCTCTCCTTCTTCAAAGCTCTTTCGTATACGCCATTTAAGGTTCTCACTTGCTGATAAACTTTCAGCCTGTGCATATGAAGCAAGGATTGTCAGTAAAAACTCACCTTCAGAGCTCATCGTGTGGATATTCTGCTCTTCAAAGAAAACATCAATTCCGAGGAGCTTTAACTCTCTGATAGTTTCAAGCAAGGTGACGGTATTACGAGCAAATCGTGAAATGGATTTCGTAATAATACCATCGAGCTTTCCTTCTCTGCAGTCTTTAAGCATTCTTTGAAACTGCTCTCTGCCGTCTTTAGTGCCTGTGAGAGCTTCATCGGCATAAACACCGCAGTAGAGCCAACCATTGTGGCTTTGTATTAAGTTGCTGTAATAACTAACCTGTGCTGACAGCGAATGTCTCATAGCATCTTTTCCTGTTGACACTCGTGCATACGCTGCCATTCTTTTAGCTTTAGGCTGCTTGGGTACGAGGTTTACTCTTGTAATAATTCTCTGCATATAATCACCTCCTATTAGTGTGACATATTAACTCTAAAGGGTAGTATTATCAAGTAAATATGGCTTGTTTTCTCGGAATATACTACACGAAGATAATCCGTATTTTTTGGTCATAATTGTATCAATTCGTGCATATTCCGACTTGCTTATAGTTCCTTCGTGAAACAGCTTGTTAGCAAGGGACATAGCAATTTTATAATTAAAAACTTTAGCCTTATAGTTATCCACAATAATCACCCCTTCCTGCGAGCTTTTGCATAGCATTCACGGGAACAGTATTTTGAAGCCCTTGTTCGGTAACAGTTATAGGTTTTGTGGCAGTATTCACACTCTTGTGTGTGGTGGGGTTTCCTTTGAATGAGCTCTTTGTGGTCGTTCCACCAAGCCATCCGGCATTTGTCAGAACAGAATTTCTTTTCTTTTCGATGTTCGGATTGTGTTAATGGACGATTACATTGCAAACAGAAGCCGTTATTTTTGTTGCGGTCAAGATATCCTCGCACCTGCTTGTAAGTGATACCTAATTCGTTGGCGATTGTGTTATAGCTCTCTCCGTTTTTTCTCATGTTTTCAATTTGTAGTTTTTGAATATCAGTTAGCATAAAAAAACCTCCTTCACCCTTAAGCCACGGGAGAGCAAAAAGTTTAGGTTTTTTTCAAAAA
>JAZQBI010000065.1:0-3702 GCA_045545635.1 Clostridia bacterium
ACGGCAGTGGTGCTTTTACCGGAACAATAGATGGTGACTGTCATATAATATCAAATCTTAATATTGATGATGTAACAAACTTTTACAGAGAAGACGGTAGCTCATTTAATAAATATGATGGATTTATAGGCTATGGTCTGGATTGTGATATCAAGAATCTCGGTCTGGTTAATATAACATTAAGCGGAAAAGCCACCGTTACCGCAGCCTTCGTGGCAGGTGGCGGTGATGGCATCACAATAGAAAATTGCTTTGTAAGAGGAGCAGACTTTGGTGATGCAAGGGCTGTAGCCTTTGTGTATGGCACAGGAAATAACAACACACTAACAAATTGCTACTGCCCTGATACAAATGTGTATGAATTTTATAATCCAACAGCACCTACCGAAGGTGTTAAAGCTACAAATGTATATCTTAAAAGGGCACTTAGAACATGGTCCGTCTACGAAAAAACCAATACTCTTAATATAACCAGTGCAAGCGCAGATGCAATTAATTCGTTTATAACTGCATCCAACGGTGCGTTTGAGGAAGATATCTATAATAAAAATGAAGGTTATCCTGTACTTGCATGGGAAAACGGTTTCTACATTCAGCTTGATGGAAACAACAATGTTAATTTGAAAAACAACCTTAGTAATTCCATAAGCGGTGTCATCATAATTGCCGGATACGCAAACAACGAAAAGATGTTAGGCGCAGTTTCATTAAAGGACGAAAATGAATCTGAGGTTTTTGCTATAAATCTTTCCGGCAAGACCAATGTAACATACACTTACGAGCCAATCGATGGAGCTACAATTTACAAGGCATTTGTGTGGAATAATATTACAGATTTAACTCCTCTTTGCCTTGCTGCCAGATACCCTGCAGAGTAAAACATGAACAAAGGAATGATTTTATTGAAAAAGCTGACAGCGTTACTTTCTATACTTTTAATAAGCTTGCTCTCATTAAATGTTGTTGCATCCGAAATCACCGGTGTGGTGATTTCGGACTTCGACAACTCTGTAGTTACTGTTTCGGGAATATCCGAAGATAAAGCGGTGACTATAACCGTGCTTCCCGAAAAATCTTCTCTTAGCGGAGGAGATTACTACACCGAAGATGACATCAGTATACAGAAAGCAGATGTTGTAGACGGAAAGTTTAGTGCAAGCTTTAAGTTCACCGGTTCTTCGGGCTGGTATGATTTCTATGTGAGTGGCAACCAAATACCGTATACATATGAAAACATAAGCAGAGGAGACGTCCTGAAATTTGTTGAAGACCTTGGTGATAAGGCATATTCAGGAAACACACTTGCAGAAAAACTCAGATATTTTGCACCCACTATGGGTATAGATCTTGCTTTTGCAGAAGATGATGAAACTATGAAGCTGGTTACGGAAGCGATAGTTTCCGGAAGCGAGCTTATCAAAGAAAAAGGAATAAGTGTGGTAGGAGATATTGTAAATCGAGTAAAATCAGAAATTGATTTTCTCGGCAGTCTTGCAAACGCAGAGTCTGCTCCTGTTGTAAACAAGCTTCTTTCCGATTATTCTGTCTCTGCCCAAATTGATATTACAGAATACAATAAGCTTTCTGAATATGGAAAGACGGTTGTTTGTATGGCGTTTGCAGGCAAAAGCTACGGTAGTGCAGCAGATTTTCGCGCAGACTTTGCAGAAGCAGTAGCAAATGCACCCGAATCCGCACCCGAGGATGATGACGAAGACTCGTTCCGCCCATCTTCCGGCGGTGGCGGTGGTGGTGGCAGAGCACCGAGCGTTGTAATTACAGATGAACCTGCCATGGAGCCTGAGGCTGAGGATGGTACCGTGATTTTTGAACGCTTTGACGATATCAAGGATGTTCCCTGGGCGTGGGAAGCTATACTTTACCTTTCGGACAGAAATATCATTAACGGCGTTGGTGACAATCGTTTCCTGCCGAGTGACGGTATCACACGAGAACAGTTCGCCAAGATAATCGCTGAGGCGTTTGAATGTGTTGATGATAGCGCAGTTTCGGATTTTGATGATGTTGCTTCGGATAGTTGGGCATCAAAATACATCGCCTCGGTAAGTAAGAACGGATATATGAAAGGTGTTGACGGAGCTAATTTCGGCTACGGCAGAAGTATCACAAGACAAGACATCTGTGTTACCATATACAGAGCCGCATTGCTTAGCGGATATCAGTTTGATACAAAAAAGACAGATTTTACGGATTTCGGCGATGTAAGTGATTATGCTGCTGATGCTGTGGCATATCTTGCCGGTGAAGGCATACTTTCGGGAACAGGTGATGGCAGCTTCAAGCCCCTTGATACTGCAACAAGAGCACAGGCTGCAAAAATTATTCACGCTGTTATGGCAAACCTTTTGAAAAAATAACGAAAGGAGTTTGGTGTTTGAAAAATGAAAAAATCATATATTAAATTCATATCGCTATTAGTTATAATTTCCTGCCTTATAGGTATCTGTCCCATTTATTCTGCAATGGCAAATGAAGGGCTTACAGATGAGCAGAAGGCACTTCTTAGCGTTATTGATGTATACGACGAGAGCCTTTCGTTGGACAGTACTCTTACAAAAGGAGAGTTTGCAAACCTTCTTGCAAAAGGTGTTTTTTCAAAAAGCGAAGACATCTCTGCATATAATCCCAAGACAGCTCTTACTGATGTTGACGAATATGCAGACTGCTATGAAGCAGTAAAAGCACTCCATGCTCTCGGATATGCAGGTGTTGATAAATTCGGATGCTTTTATCCCGATAACAAGATAACCTATAATGAGGCTATTGCAATGATTCACAGAGCGTTGGGATATAGCGACAGTTATGTTAAGGACAGATGGAAGACCATACAAAATTTTGCAACTTCCAAGAAAATATCCAGAGGCTTAACAATCGCAGGCGGAAATGAATTGAATTTGTATTCGGCATATGTTCTTATATATAACATGTTAAATTGCAATATTTCCGAGCAGTTTGACGGCGAATACACTCTTTATATGTCATACATTCACGACCTTTATGAAATCGACGGAGTGGTTACTCATGACGGGATTGTTTCCTGCGACGGTAAGACCAATCTGAAACCCGGTCAGATTATGGTTGGCAATGAGGTTTTTGTAAACGAAAGCGGAATTGCTGACCTCTTTGGTCAGAACATCTGCGGTTGGTATCGTGCTGAGAAAGACAAAAATGTTCTTGCGGCTGTATATAACTGCACACAGCAAAATGAGGTTATTACTCTTACAAGCAGCGATATAGTGAGCATGAAGAACAAGATCTACAGTTATGATCTCGGCGAACCAAACGGTAAGATAAAAAAAGCTCAGTTTAATTCCTCGTCGGATATTTTCTATAATGGTAAGAAGGTTAGTATAACCGACCCGTTTACCGATGATATGTTTATTCCTAAAAACGGCAGAGTAAGACTCTACAATAACGATGGTGACAAAACTATTGAAATCGTAAGAATTGAGGATTACAATGTGGGAATCGTTGGTGCTGTTGATGTTGATAAAGAGAAAATATATATAGACAATTCTCGTATTGTGGATCTCGATGGTGCAGATTACCTCATAGAAGATAAATATGGAAATTCACTTGAGCTTAGCGATATTTCCAAAGATGATGTCGTATCCTATTGTAAATCCTTTGACGGAAAGATTGCAAGTGTACTTGTATCCAAGGATTCTTACTCTGACATAG
>JAZQBI010000066.1:0-3408 GCA_045545635.1 Clostridia bacterium
AGGATTATGATGCTGATATATCTGATTTTGATGTTCAGATTATTAATGATCTGGTCAATAATAATTAACCACAAAGGGTGAATTTGATGCATACTTCTGATATTATCCATAACAAAGTTATGAACACGTACCGTAAAAAGCAAGAAAAATACCGGAATGATTTGCACAATGTCAATGAAGAAATATACTCTCTTTTCCCTGAAATAAGGGAAATAGACAATAATATTTCTCTGCTGACACTCAAGCATGCAAACCGTATAATTACAGAAAATATTTCTCCTGAAGAAGCAGTTGAAGCAGTTAATTCAGAAAAGGAAATGCTTTTATCAAAAAGAAAAGCTATTCTTTCGACAAGTAATCGCCACTTTATATATCCGAAATATGACTGTCAGGTATGTAATGATACCGGCAGTACAAATGGTCAGCGCTGCAGTTGTTATATGGAGCTCGCCAAGCAAATTATTTCAGAGGAGACCAACGGAAGTAAAAATATTTCATTTGATATGGAAAATGATGTTTTTGAAAACTTCTCTCTTGATTGGTATTCCAAAGATATAATTGACAGTAAAGTTAATGTTTCTCCATACGACATTATGAAAATAGCATATAATAAAGCAATAGCTTTCTGCAATAATTTTACTTCATCTAATCTTTACTTTTACGGAAATTCCGGTACCGGCAAAACATTTCTTGCCAGTTGCATAGCCAATGACCTTATAAAAAAAGGATACAAAGTAATATATCAGTCAAGCTATAAGCTTTTTCAGTTTATGGAAGATTACAAATTCTGCAGAATTGACAGAGATTCAAACACAAAATTTTATGATAGTATATATAATTGTGATTTGCTTATAATTGATGATTTGGGCACAGAATTTAGTACTGCATATACATGTTCAGTTCTTTTTGATATTCTGAATACTCGTCTTGTTAACGGAAAAAGCACCATTATAAGCACCAATCTTGCTTTTCCGAATCTGGAAAGCAAGTATACAGAGAGGGTTTATTCAAGAATTGTGGGTAACTTTGATGTTATACGTTTTATGGGCGATGATATAAGAATACTAAAAAAACAAAGCAGGTGACAAATAATGCTTTTGGCAGATGAATGGATACAATATGAAATAATAGATGCAGCAAATGGAAAAAAGCTTGAGCGCTGGGGTGATGTAATTCTTGACAGACCCGATCCGCAAATTATATGGGATCAGAAATCGGATTCAAAAGCATGGAAAAATGCTGATGCAATCTATCACAGGAGCAAATCCGGCGGTGGTGAATGGGAGTATCGTAGTCAGCTTCAATCATCATGGCAAATTGATTACAAACATTTAAAATTCAATGTTAAACCTATGGGTTTCAAGCATACAGGCCTTTTTCCCGAACAAGCTGTAAACTGGGATTTTATGTATGATGCTATTAAAAAATGCAATCGTGAGATTTCTGTACTCAATCTTTTTGCATATACAGGCGGTGCTACTGTGGCTTGTGCATCTGCAGGTGCCCGTGTGGTTCATGTTGATGCCGCAAAAGGCATGGTTCAATGGGCAAAAGAAAATGCCGCAGTAAACGGTCTTGAAAAAGCACCAATCCGTTACATTGTAGATGACTGTGTTAAATTTGTAGAACGGGAAATACGCCGCGGCAACAAATATGATGCTATAATTATGGATCCTCCTTCATACGGACGCGGTCCAAAGGGAGAAATATGGAAGTTCGAGGATGAATTGTACGGTCTTGTTACCAAATGCAAGCAGATATTATCAGACGATCCTCTGTTTTTTATAGTTAATTCTTACACAACCGGAATTTCGCACACGATTGTAGGAAATCTCATTTCTATGACACTAAAGCCGTCGTTTGGCGGTACGGTGACATCTGATGAAATCGGATTACCTATAAAGGCATCGAGGATGACACTGCCTTGTGGTGCAACGACACGCTGGTTTAATTTTGGATTGGAGGAGTAATTTTGATTACTGCTAAAAACCTGAAATATTCATATACGACAAAAGATGAATCAAACGTAACACTTTATGACGTTAATCTTCATATTAAAAAAGGCCAGTTTGTGGCACTTCTCGGACATAACGGTTCCGGCAAATCCACACTTGCAAAACACTTTAATGCAATTCTTCTGCCGGAAGGCGGCAGTGTTATTGTAAATGGCATGGATACCAAAAATGAGGAGTTATTGTGGAATATACGTGCAAGTGCGGCAATGGTTTTTCAAAATCCTGACAATCAGATTGTTGCAACGGTTGTTGAAGAAGATGTGGCTTTTGCGGCAGAGAATCTTGGACTTCCTCCCGACGAAATACGTCAAAGAGTAGACGAAGCCCTGAAGATTGTTGGTATGTACGAATACAGAAACCATGCTCCGCATTTGCTTTCCGGCGGACAAAAACAGCGTGTTGCAATTGCAGGAGTTATTGCTATGAGACCGGAAATTATAGTTTTTGATGAGCCTACTGCAATGCTGGATCCAAAGGGTAGGAGAGAGGTTACCGAGTGCATTGAAAAGCTTAATTCTGAATATAACATAACTATTGTTTTGATTACTCATAATATGGATGAAGCTGTTCGTGCACATCGTATTGTGGTTCTTGACGATGGAAAAATCGTAATGGACGATACACCAAAAAAGATTTTCTCGTGTGTAAAACAGTTGAAAGCATATGGATTGGATGTTCCTCAGGTTACTTACCTTGCGTACTTACTTAAAGAAAAAGGAATTGATTTGCCTGAAGGTATTCTTACGGTGAACGAATGCATAACGGAGTTAAAAAAATATGTCAATAATTGTTAAAAATCTAAAGCACATATATTCTAAAAACGGTCCTTTTGAAAGAGTGGCTATAGATAATATTTCTTTTGAAATACAAGAAGGAGAGATAGTTGGTCTTATTGGTCACACAGGGAGCGGCAAATCAACCCTTATTGAACATCTTAACGGTCTTCTGAAACCGGACAGCGGTACAATATATATTGATGGCACCAATATTACAGCACCGGGCGTTAAACTTGCCGAAATACGAACAAAAGTAGGTTTGGTTTTTCAATATCCGGAGTATCAGCTGTTTGAGGAAACTGTTTATAAGGATATAGCATACGGACCTATCAATATGGGACTTTCGCAATCCGAAGTTGAAAGACGCGTTTTTGAGGCGGCTGATTTTGTTGGCTTAAGAGGTGATCTTATGAATAAATCACCATTTGATTTATCCGGAGGGCAAAAACGCAGAGTTGCAATAGCAGGAATACTGGCAATGGAGCCATCTGTTCTTATATTGGATGAACCTACTGCTGGACTTGATCCTGCCGGCAGGAAAGATCTTTTGGAACGACTCAAAACCCTGCATAAGGAAAGAAGAATAACCATTATAATTGTTTCTCATTCTATGGAAG
>JAZQBI010000067.1:0-3760 GCA_045545635.1 Clostridia bacterium
CCTCTAATAACATTGGCATCCAGATTATACAGTCTTTATATAATGAATTCGTCGATATAAATCTCATTTCTCGATTTTCGATATGTCATAAATAACTCGATATGTTGCCTTGTGCGAGATTTACTATTGATAAAACAAATAAAGGAGCTTTCTTTGTATGAAGAAAACGGCAATATTAACAGCATTTCTTGTGCTTATATTAGTTTTTTCGGGATGCAAAGCATCTACTTCTTTAAAGCAGGGATCTTCCCATTCTGAGGCGGAGGGTGTCAGGGTTGAGGTTTGCGGTATAAACAACGGCAAAAAAACCACTCTTGAAGTCTTGTGGACAAACGGTACAAACTATGATGTTACATATGGAGCGGAATACTCCATAGAGCGTATGGAGGACGGAGAATGGGTTGATTGCTCCTTAGAGACGATTGCTTTTGCTCTCCCTGCATATACCATTAAAGAAAATGAAACTATAAAAAAGGAATATATGCTCACGGATATGTATGATATCAGCCGAAGCGGATTGTACCGGTTTGTTTCCCACTGCACAGTGGAGGACGGTTCGGGTGGAAACAGTCTTGTGTGGGCAGAATTTGAAATTGATTAAATTAACGGTTTGATTTTTATTGTATAATGTTATATAATCTATATGTAGAAAAAAACAGGTGGGATTATTATGACCAGAAAAATTAAAATTGGAAATATATTCATAGGCGGCGGTTCGCCCGTTGCCATACAGTCCATGTGTAACACCCCTACTGATGACTACATTGCCACATCGGAGCAGATACTGGCTATGGAGGAAAGGGGTTGCGACATAGTCCGTGTTGCCGTGCCCGACAAGGCGGCGGCACAGGCAATAGGCAAGATTAAAGAAAGAATACATATACCCCTTGTTGCAGATATTCACTTTGACTACCGCCTTGCGGTGGAAAGTATGGAAAACGGTGTGGATAAAGTCCGCATAAATCCCGGCAACATCGGAAGTGAAGAGGGTGTCCGTCTTGTGGCGGAGTGTGCAAAAAAATACTCAGTGCCGATCCGCATAGGTGTAAACAGCGGTTCTGTGGAAAAGGAGCTTATAGCAAAATACGGCTCTCCCACTGCAGAGGCGATGACGGAGAGTGCAAGAAAGCACATAGATATGCTTCGCAAGTACGATTTTGAGGATATTGTTGTTTCTCTCAAGGCATCGGATGTTCGAAAGACCATAGAGGTCTACCGTCTTATGAGCAGGCTCTACGATTACCCCCTGCACCTTGGTGTAACGGAAGCCGGAACTTACCTTGGGGGAACGGTCAAGTCTGCTATAGGAATAGGCGCTCTGCTTGCAGAGGGCATAGGAGATACCATTCGTGTTTCCCTTACAGATGATCCGGTAAAGGAAGTGGATGTAGCAAAGGAAATATTGAAAGCACTGGATCTAAGGGACAACTGCCCCACCTTTATTTCCTGTCCTACCTGCGGAAGAACAGCAATCGGTCTCATTCCTCTTGCAAAAAAGGTTGAAGAGTACCTTGCCACGGTAAACAAGAAGATAACTGTGGCGGTAATGGGCTGTGCTGTAAACGGACCCGGTGAGGCAAGAGAAGCGGATATAGGCATTGCCGGAGGAAAAGGCGAGGGACTTATATTCAAAAAAGGTGAAATAATAAAAAAAGTCAGAGAGGAAGACCTCTTTGACGAGCTTAAGAAAGAAATAGAACTTATGTGAGGAAGCAAGATGAATTACAAGCTTAATGAACTGATACAGGATGTTCCCGTGCCTGATGCACTTGGGGAGGCTATGGTTTTTAAAGCGGATGCAATTTCCGAAAAACGCCGTATGGAGGTTACAGTAGTCTGTGAGGACATTGTGCCCTACGGTGTCATTGAGGAATACAAAAAAACAGTATGCCAAAAATATTCCCTCAATGAATTCATACTCCGTGTGCGGTATGAGAACATAACCATTGATGATATAGATATAGATAAATACTACGAAAATCTTGTGTTCTATGTAAATGAAATCATAGGCGGAGTCCGTCATCTGTTTTTAGACAGCAGAGCGGAGTACAAGGATGGAGTATTCGGTATACACTGTATGTACGGAGTGGATATGCTCTCGTCATTAAACTGTGCAGAGGTACTTACAAAGCTTATCAAATCCCAGCTCAAGGCAGATGTTGAGGTAGTGTTTATTGACGATTGCGATCCGGAAGAGCAGCAGAGACTGTATATGGAACAGCTCAGTGCCCTTGCGGTGGAAGCACCTCCTCCACCAAAGGAAAAGCCGCCTCATTCTGCACCCGAACCTGCGGAAGAGAGCGAAGATTCCGATGTTATTATGGGCAAAAACAAGAATATGGAAAATGTAATAAAGCCCAAGGATATTACCGAGGATATGACTCAGGTTGTAACTCAGGGTACCATAATAACCCTTGATACCAGAGAACTGAAAAGTGAAAAAACTCTCCTTTCATTTATTCTTGCGGACAATAACGGTGCATATTCCTGCAAAGCATTTTTGCCAAAGAACAAGGCAGAGGGAATACTGGAAAATATCAAAAAAGGTATGTCGGTAAAGGTGAGAGGCAAGCATACCTACGATACCTATGCCAAGGAGCATGTAATTATGGCAGATGCCATAGTAAAGACCTCAATAAAGGGCAGAATGGATACAAGCGAGGACAAGCGTGTTGAGCTTCATATGCATACCAAAATGAGTACTATGGACGGTATGACGGAGGTCAAGGACCTTATCAAAAATGCTATTTCCTGGGGGCACAAGGCAGTTGCCGTTACAGACCACGGAAATGTTCAGGCTTTTCCTGAGGCTATGCATACTGCAGGGGACAAAATCAAGGTTATCTACGGTGTGGAATGCTATCTTGTAAACGACAGCACCAATGTGGTAAGAGGTACGGCAAGCTCAAGTTTTGACGGAGAATTTGTTGTGTTTGATATTGAAACCACAGGGCTTAAGCCCGGTGTGGATGCTATAACAGAAATCGGTGCAGTCAAGATAAAGGGCAGAGAAATTACAGACCGTTTTCAGACCTTTGTAAATCCCGAAAGGCCTATACCCAAAAATATCACCGAGCTTACGGGCATAAGCGACGATATGGTTGCAACAGCTCCCGTTATAGCAAGTGCCATAAAGGATTTTTATGCCTTTTGCGAGGGTGCGGTGCTTGTGGCACACAATGCGAGCTTCGATACCTCATTTATCAAGGCGGAAGCAAAAAACGCAGGGCTGGAATTTGACAATACATACGTAGATACTCTGGAGCTTGCACGGTGCACTGTTACGGGAACTAAGAACTACAAGCTCGATACCCTGTGCAAGCATTTTGGTGTGCGACTTGCAAATCACCACCGTGCAATAGATGATGCGGCGGCAACGGGGGAGGTTTTCCTTAAACTCCTTGAGCTTGCTAGTGAAAAGGAAATCAAGGATATTGCAGATATGAACACCGCTCTTGCAGGTAAGGCAGATGTCAAATCCTTGAGACCGTATCACTGCATACTTCTTGTGAGAACTCAGGAGGGTATGCGGAATCTCTACCATATGATTTCAGAGTCACATCTTACATATCTTCACAGGCACCCCAGAATTCCCAAGAGCCTTCTGCAGAAGTACCGAAAGGGTATTCTTGTAGGTTCTGCCTGTGAGGCAGGTGAGGTTTACCAAACAATACTGGAAAACCCCTACAACCTTGATTACAGTGGCATACGAAACCTTATAAACTTCTACGATTATCTGGAAATTCAGCCTCTTGGTAAC
>JAZQBI010000068.1:0-2234 GCA_045545635.1 Clostridia bacterium
GTTTAATGTCTCAGAATTCTCATATGGGAATTATAAACTTGGTGAAAAAGGAACTTTAAAATATAAGGGAAATAAGATTATGAGTTTCAAGTAATTTTATATTCTGATTTGATATTAACTGCAACTAAAAACATTGGCATCTGGATTATACAGTCTTTATAAGGTGGTTTATTAAATGAATGACAAAAAGGAATTTTTAGCAACAGAGCCTGTCGGTAAGCTTTTGTTCAGACTGTCCATTCCAACGGTTGTGGCACAGCTTATCAATATGCTTTACAATATAGTTGACCGCATATACATAGGTCATATGCCGGGTGATGGCAGTATGGCACTCACGGGTGTTGGTGTTTGTATGCCGATAATTATGCTTGTTGCAGCTTTTGCAGCTCTTGTAAGCTCAGGCGGTGCACCGAGAGCTTCTATCTTTATGGGTGAAAAGGATACTGAATCCGCCGAAAAGACACTTGGCAACTGCTTCAGTCTGCAGATTGTTGTGTCGGTTATCCTGACCGCAGTTTTGCTTATATGGAACAAGGATTTGCTCCTTGCCTTTGGAGCAAGCGAAAACACAATAGGCTATGCAACCGATTACATGAGCATTTACGCCCTTGGAACTTTGTTTGTGCAGATGACCTTGGGTATGAACACATTTATCACAGCGCAAGGCTTTACCACTATATCGATGGTTTCGGTAATTATCGGTGCGGTGTGCAACATTGTGCTTGACCCTATATTTATTTTTGGATTCGGTATGGGTGTAAAAGGTGCGGCACTTGCAACCATTATTTCGCAGATGCTTTCATGCGTATGGATTATCTCTTTCCTCTGCGGGAAGAAGACACTCCTCAAACTAAAGAAAGAAAACTTAAAACTACGGGCAGACATAATACTGCCTTGTATCGCACTCGGGACAGCGGCTTTTGTTATGCAGTCAAGCGAAAGTGTAATTTCAGTTTGCTTTAATTCTTCACTCCTTAAATATGGCGGAGATGTTGCAGTTGGTGCTATGACCATTATGACAAGTGTAATGCAGTTTGCAATGCTTCCGCTTCAGGGAATTGCACAAGGTGCTCAGCCAATTACAAGCTACAATTTTGGTGCAAAAAATGCGGGCAGAGTTAAGAAAACCTTCCGTCTGCTTTTAATCACTTGTTTAACATATTCCATAGCGCTCTGGGCGGCGGTTATGATAGCACCACAGATGTTTGTTAAGATATTTACATCAGATAGCACCCTTGCACAGTTTGCAGCTCCGATGCTAAGAATTTATCTTGGCGGACTTGGTCTCTTTGGCATACAAATTGCCTGCCAGATGACATTTACATCACTTGGCAAAGCGGCAAACTCCATTGTAGTTGCGGTTGTGCGTAAATTCGTATTGCTACTTCCACTCATCTATATTATGCCAAGCCTATTGGCAGACAAGACACAGGCGGTCTATATGGCAGAACCTGTGGCAGACATTATCGCGGTTACATTTACGGCAATACTGTTTACATTCCAGTTTAAGAAAGCATTAAAAGAAATAACGGAGGTGTAAAAATGAAGGTTATTATTGTTGGAGGAGTTGCAGGCGGTGCTACGGCTGCAGCAAGAATCAGAAGGCTTGATGAAAATGCAGAAATAATCATATTTGAGCGAAGCGGATATGTTTCTTATGCAAACTGCGGACTCCCCTACTATATCGGAGGAGAAATCGCTGACAAAGATGACTTGTTTTTGCAGACTCCCGAAGGATTTTGGTCAAGATTTAAAATTGATGTAAGAGTACTCCATGAGATAACTAAAATAAACCGTGAAAGAAAAACTGCTACGGTTTTGGACAAAATAAACGGAAAAGTACTTGAAGAAAGCTACGACAAACTCATTTTATCTCCCGGTGCAAAGCCTGTTATTCCGGATTTTTGCACAGGTGATTGCAGAAACATTTTCACACTGCGCACAGTAGAAGATACGCTTAAAATTCGTGAGTTTACAGACAACAATCCGATTAAGACGGCAGTTATCATCGGCGGTGGATTTATAGGGCTTGAGATGGCGGAAAATCTCAAAAACCGCGGAATAGATGTTACTGTCATTCAAAAAGGAGACCACCTTTTAAACACAGTAGATAGTGACATTGCATCATTTGTTCACACAAATTTAAGGTCAAAGGGCATCAATATTCTTTTAAATGCCAATGTAAAAAGTATTGAGAAGAACATTGTCATTACCGATTGTAAAGAGATACCTGC
>JAZQBI010000069.1:0-78697 GCA_045545635.1 Clostridia bacterium
GGCGATTATAAGCACAACATAAACAAGACACACCTCAAAATTTGATACGAATAAAGAAAAAGCGAAAATGAAAATTGCTAAAAGCAATCTGCATTTTCGCTACTGTGTTTTGTTCAATAAATTACAATAGAAGTTACAAAAATGTATTGTTAAAAATCACCTCTAAACTATATTTAGAAAAATTTATATTGACAACCACAATATATTGTGGTATAATGCATTTGTAAATTGATTTGTGCGTGGGGTTCCCGAGGCTTTTAGCCTTAGCATACCAGATGTCGTGATTGTAATTTAAGCCAACAGTATTACTATGCCCATTTGAGGCAGTAGCTGTTGGCTTTTTTTGTACAGGACTATTTGGATGATGAAAAAGATTTTGTATTGTAAATTTATGGATGGCCTCTGATGATTTAGTAAGACTTATGGTATTGTTATGCCTGCAGATTGTATAAAGATTAATAGTTGATTTAAAGGAATGTGGAATAAACAGATATAAGTTATTCTTCGTTCCTTTTTGTATCTGATAATGTAAAAGAACTCCGCAAGTCTATAAAAGCAGCTTTTTTGTACTGCCTTACAAAAAAGCCGAACAGACAAAATTGTATTTGACTGATAAATGATTGTATGCAAAATTTTCAGCGGATTTATATGCTGAGAAGATATCAAAATCCGCAGGATTCAGACAGGAATCCGAACGCAGTAGCGGCTGCGTAAAATATATTACATATGTCACCGTTATGGCATATTTCAGCATCGGCTATAAGCACCTGAGTTTAGCAGGTTGATGCTACCGCCGGACTTTGTCCAACAAAAAAATGCGGTAATATTACTAACCGACCAATACGGGTTTAATAAAATGGAGACAGAGTTAAAAAATACGCTTCAAACTGCGATATTTCAAAAGCCTTTTGTGGTTCATACAAAGAAATTAAGTGGTAACGATTGGCGAAAACCCATGGTATAGCTATGTCCTGATGCTGAAAGAAAGGATTATTAAATGTCAAATACATATAAAAATTTGGAAGTACAGTACAACAAAATTTTCAGACACCTTAAGACCGGTAGCTTTAAAACAAGAGAGCGTTACTCAAAAGCATTCAAGAGATTTATGGTTTTTGTAAGCAGAGAGTATAATTTGCAAAAGCTCGTAAATATCTCGCCCAAGCATATTGTTGCCTATGTAAATTATCTTAGCTCAAAAGGTCTGGGTGCATCGACGATTAAAACAGAGCTTTCGGCAATTCGCTTCTTTCATGACAATATGCCCTATAGCAGGTATGATGAATTACCATCAAACGAGGAGCTCGACTTGGAAAGGCGTACCTTTGGCGGTGTTGACCGTACATGGTCAAATGCAGAGTTCAATGCCATGTTAGCCGCGGCTATAAAGAACGGCAGGGAAGATTTCGTTGCAATTCTTACTCTTGCAAGGTATGCAGGTTTGCGTCTTGAGGAATGTTTTCGGATTGATACGAATGATGCGGAAAATGCTTTGATTACAGGAAAACTGTTTGTAAAGGGCAAGGGCGGTCTGACGCGATATGTGCCTGTTAACCAAAGTATAAAAATCTCGTTACAAAACACTCTTGGCGGAATTAATCGTGGAGAAAAGCTTTTTGTAAGAAAAGATGACAAAACACATTTTGCACTGAAAAGATTACAGTGCTTTATTGCTTACCACAGAAAAGAATTTACAGATAACAAAATAACTTTTCATGGGCTTAGACACACATATGCACACGAAAAGTATGATGAGTTTATCAAGATGGGTAAAACCGATTTTGAGGCAAGGAAAGCTGTATCTGAACTGCTTGGACATCATCGTGACGATGTAACGAGAATTTATCTGGCAGGTGATAGAGATGCTTAAAAGCTGCAGAGATATTCTGTCTGTCAAAGAGCTTTGCAAAGTATTAGGTATTGGCAAGAATACGGCCTATCGTCTGTTGCAATCAGGTGCGTTAAAGTCGGTGCGGATAGGCAAAGTTTACAAGATACCCAAGGATTTTGTTATAGACTATTTGAATACAACACTTAATAAATGATGCTTGATGTAGGCGGCCCGATGTGATAATATGTAAGTATCACATCGGACTGCCTGTCGACAAGGAAAGGAGAAAAACATATATGACAGGTAGTATACAAGATAAAAACGGAAAATGGTATATGGTGATTTCGTATAAAGATATGCAAAACAACTGGAAGACAAAATGGAAATCTACGGGATTATCGGTAAGAGATAATAAAAAACTTGCAGAGCAAATGCTCAAAGAAGAATTAAATACTCTTACAAAAAACAGTATTGAGATATCGGAAATAAAGCTTGCTGACTATTTTCAAAAATGGACGGATGAGCAAAAATTCATGGTTGAACCCAATACATACCGTTCGTATAAGGGCAATATGGAAAATCACATAATCCCATATTTTCGTATGCTTGGTTTAAAATTAACCGAACTTAAAACCTATCATCTGGAGGAGTACTACAGATGCAAGCAATCAAGTAATTCTATGCTCAATGGCAAGAAAGCATTATCGCCATTTACAATAAAGCATCATCACCAGAATATTTCTAAGGCATTAAGTGATGCTGTTCGCAAAGAACTTATTTTTGCCAATCCCTCTGCAAATGCAAAAACACCAAAGGTACATAAATACAGGTGTACTTTTTTGACATTTGAAGAAGTTAATCAATTGATTTAATTGGTAAAGGGAACAGTCATAGAAATTCCGGTAATACTGATTGCTGTTTATGGCATGCGTCGAAGTGAATGTTTGTCGTTGAAATGGAGCGATATAAATTTTGAGAGTATGCAGTTTACAATTTCATCATCATTGCTTCAGCATCCGGGTGGCGACTACGAAAGAGCCGCAACCAAAAACGAAAGCAGTTATCGCACACTTCCGCTGACAAGGCAGGTGAAAAACATTCTTGAAAAACAACATCAAACACAAGAAGAAAACAAAAAACTGTTTAGGGGTGAATATCACCAAAGCGATTATATCTGTACATGGGCAGATGGGCGAATTATAACACCCAATTATTTAACACGGACTTTTAAGAAAATTATAAGAGCAAGCAGCCTTCCTGATGTACATATCCATTCGCTAAGACACAGCGTAGCAAGTAATCTGCTTGCTAATAATTTTTCGGTGGTTGATGTACAGCATTTTTTAGGACACAGTGATGCAAGTACAACGCTTAGTTTTTATTCGCATATTGACGGAAGTTCAAAGAGAAAAATTGCAATTGCCCTTGATGACAAGCTGGTAATGAACTAGTAATTTTTTAGAAATTTTTTAGAAAAAGGCATATTTTGCTATAAAGGCAAAAAAGTAACCCGCCTGAATCTTTTGATACAAGCGGGTTTGTCTGGCAGGGGTAGTAAGACTTGAACTCACGGCACGCGGTTTTGGAGACCGCTGCTCTACCAACTGAGCTATACCCCTATGTATTAAATTTGCAACATTGATATTATATCGTAAAAAAATTGCTGTGTCAATCTTTTTTTGAAAAAATATAATAAAATCTTTTTATTCTTTTTATTTACAATTATATCAGGTTATGATAAAATAAAATTACCAAAATTATGAATGGAGTGATTTACTGTGAAAAAGATTTTTGCATTGCTACTTACTGTTGTTATTGCTTTTTCTGCTTTGACTGCAGGTGCGTCTTCTGTGCCGAAGTTTATGGAAAAAAGCTACAACAACTATACTGCTGACTACAAATTGTCTATGACAATAGATAATGCAGACGAAATAGTGGCCTTTTTGGATGAAGTCAAAATGCCCGATGAGGTAAATAACCATCTTGATGTTAAGGCGCTTCTTGAGTCTCTTTGCACAGTAAATTCTGCGATGAGAGTTGAAGCGGAGATGAGCGAGGATTTCAGAAAGATGAAGGTTGCTCTCACTGCAGAAAGTGCACAGGATATAAAATTCAACCGTAATCTTGACACTTCCTACAATATGAAAATGGGTATGTGGCTTGATATGGATATCGATGCCAAAAAGCTTGTGATAATATACTCCACACCCCTTAACGAAAAATATGCGGTGCTTGATTTTGCAAAGGATTTGCCCGCTGAGGTAACAGAGCCCGTGTTTGAGATGTATGACAAGATGTTTAACCGTGAATTTATGGAAAAAACATCAAAAGAGATAATGGCTCTCTCTATGGAGCATGCTGATATTTCTATGGATGGAAGCAGATGTGTGGTTAAGTTTGATAACGATGCCTTTGTTTCCGTTGCCGAAGATATTGCGGAATATGTGTTTAAGATGGCATCCGATATGGCGGTTTCTGTTGGCGGAGAGCCGTTGCCCGAAATGAAAATACCATCTTTTAAGGGCATAAAGCTTCTTGGCGATGACGGAATAGTGTGCACATACAAATTAAACGGCAACAAAATAAAGAGCGTTTCGGAAAAAATAGACATATCAATAGGCCTTGCAGGTATCTATACTATGATTACCGGAGAAGAATGGTCATACAATTTTGACGGTAACATAGATTTTACTCTGATATCGGATGCAGTTGTAAGCAAGGTAGGAACAACCCATCCTGCAATGCCCGAAATAACAGCAGAAAACAGCTTTGGTCTTACAGATCGCTTTGGTTTGACGGCAGAACCCGATTACGGATACGAATATGACGGAGGAAAATTCCGTTCTTTGTACACATACGGTTCTATGGAATTTGATACCTTTGACGGGGAAAGATATTATATGCCCGTAAGAGCAACTATTGAGGATGCATACTGGGATTGTGCCGATATCACCTATGATAACGGACTCGTTACAATAAAGACCTATTCCGACACAGACGAAGAAAACATTGATGTAGCTTTTCGCGTGGGTGAGGATAAGGCTGTTGTAAACGGAGTAAGCTATGAGGGCTTGGGTGCATTCAAGCTGATAGACGGAAGTGTGTATGCAAGTGTGGATTTTTACGAAGAATGTCTGGGATGGTCTCTGGACTATTTGTGGAAAGATCTCCTTGGAGGCGGTCTTGACTATGAGTTCTCCACAGAAAAGTATGATTTTGAATTCTGATATATAAATAATTATATGGGTTGTAAAAGTAAGTTTTTACAACCCATATAATATGTTTTTTGGAGGAACGATATGCTCTTTTCAAGCACAGTTTTTATATACCTGTTTTTGCCCTTGGTGCTCATAGGCTATTACGGTATTTTCAGAAAAAGCAGAAAGGCTCAGAATGTTTTTCTGCTCATAGCCAGCTTGTTTTTCTATGCCTGGGGAGAACCCAAGTTTGTTCTTGTTATGATGGTATCAATATTTGCAAACTGGGTTTTTGCGCTTTTGGTCCATAAGGCAAAAAAATCAGGCAGAACAGGCATTGCAAGGACAGTGGTAGCACTTACCTGTGTGTACAATCTGTCGTTTCTTTTTGTGTTTAAATACCTTAACTTTGCCACATCGATAATTGCCAAAGCATATCCAACGGCACTTATTACAAAAATTGCTTTGCCAATCGGTATATCCTTTTTTACCTTTCAGGCTATGTCCTATGTGCTTGATGTGTACAGAGACAGAGGCAGTGTACAGAAAAATATTCTCAATGTAGGTCTGTATATTTCTTTCTTCCCTCAGCTTATTGCAGGACCTATTGTAAGGTACGAAACCGTTGCCGAGGAAATCAGTTACAGAAAAGAAACCGCAGAGGATTTCTTTTCGGGCTTTTGCCGTTTTGTGGTCGGACTTGCAAAAAAAGTTCTTCTGGCAAATTCCTTTGCACTTCTGGCGGACAAGGTTTTCTACTTCAGCACAGGGGGAGGAATAACGGCACCTTTGGCGTGGCTTGGTGCCATTGGCTATACCTTGCAGATTTTCTTTGATTTTTCCGGCTATAGCGATATGGCGATAGGTCTTGGAAAAATGTTCGGATTTCATTTTCTTGAAAACTTCAACTATCCGTATATATCAAAGTCCATAACGGAATTCTGGCGAAGATGGCATATATCTCTGGGTACATGGTTTCGTGACTATGTGTATTTTCCCCTTGGCGGAAGCAGGGTGAATTCCAAAGTGCGGCTGGTTTTTAACCTCTTTGTTGTGTGGCTTCTCACAGGTATCTGGCACGGAGCGGACTGGACCTTTATCGTGTGGGGACTTATGTACTTTGTGCTGATAGCTTTGGAAAAGCTCATAGGCATCAGAAGTCCCAAAAATAAATTACAGAGTGTCATCTGTCACATTTACACAATGTTTTTTGTTATTATGGGATGGGTTATTTTCAGGGCAGACGATATGCCTCGTGCCATGCTCTATATAAGTCAGATGTTTGATTTTTCAGAGGGAAGACTCTTTGGAGAATATTTTTCCCGCTATGCAGTAATGCTTGCTGTGGGTGTTTTTGCTTCCCTGCCTTTTGCACGCAGGTGGGGAGAGAGACTTGCAAACGCCAAAGCCGGCAAGGTGCTCTTGGGAATATGGATTGTTCTTCTTTTTGTGCTGAGTATTGCATCACTTCTGAGCAGTTCGTACAATCCGTTTATCTATTTTAATTTTTAGAGGTATTTTATGAAAAAAACAAAAATCTGTATTTTTATAATATGCTTTGCCTTGATATTTGCGGGAATGCTGAGTATAGAGTTCTGGGGAAAAATCGGTGTCAGTGCCGTGAATTTTGTCAAAAACATACCGGAGCAGGGCATGGCAGATGCCTTTGGGACTCTTACGGACGATCTGGAACGGATTACCTCCTGGAACCTTTCCTATCACGGGATTTTTATGGATATAAATTCAGTTGTGCTTCGTCTTACCAACACCAATGTGGTGGAAAAAGATGATATAACCGTAGTCCGTACAAACACGGGGACACTGGCAAACCCAAGGCCTGATATGTTGAATTGGGAATTGAGACAACGGGCAGACAGTGTTAAGAAGCTGTCGGAGGCGGCAAAAAAAAGCGGAACAAAATTTTTGTACGTAATGGCACCTACAAAGGGATATTCTCTTGATTATCCCGAGGATGTGAGAGACAATACCAAATCTAACTGCGACAGATTTCTTTCCGAACTCAAAAAAAGAGATGTGGAAACCTTGAATCTCATAGAGGTTATGTCAGATGTGCCGGAAGAGGAGCTGTTTTTTACCACAGACCATCACTGGCGTCCTGAGTATGCTTTCCGAGGTGCCTGGGAGATAGCCGATTGCCTTGAGGAAAGGTACGGCTTTACCTATGACAAATCTCTTTCGGATATAAATAACTACAATGTAAATGTGCTGAAAGACTGGTTTCTCGGTTCTCAAGGCAAAAAGACAGGAAAGTTTTTTGCAAAAGGCGGTGCCGATGATATAAGCATCATTTTGCCGAAATTTGACACTGCACTCAAAGAGGAACAGCCTGCAAAGGGTACATTCCGTGAGGGGACCTTTGAGGAAACTGTTATGTTTATGGAAAATGTAGAAAGGAAAGATTATTACAATCTTAATCCCTATGTTGCGTACAGCGGGGGAGACTTTCGTGAGCAGATAATAACCAACAAACTAAACCCTGAGGGGCAAACGATTCTCCTTGTGCGGGATTCCTTCGCCTGTGCAATGTCACCGTTTCTTTCCCTTGCCGCTTCCCGAATCAACTGCATTGATGTGAGGGATGGCGGATATGTGGGTGAAAAGCCTGATGTCTATGCATACATTGAAGCTCTTCGCCCCGATTACCTTGTTGTAATGTACACGGGAATGTCTGCAGGAGAGGATCTTTATAACTTTGAATAAAAAAGGTTTGCATTTGACATAAAATGTGGTATACTATTATTTGGTGTGTATTGAGTTAAATATCAGAGGTGAACGGTTATGAAAAAAATTGGATTTGATAATCAAAAATATCTTACTATGCAGTCGGAGCAGATACGCAGAAGAATAGAGTTCTTCGGCGGTAAACTGTATCTGGAATTCGGCGGTAAGCTTTTTGATGATTTTCACGCGTCCAGAGTTCTGCCCGGATTTGAGCCGGACAGCAAAATCCGTATGCTCCAGCAGCTTAAGGATGATATGGAGATTGTCATAACTATAAATTCCGAGGATATAGAAGCCAATAAAATCCGAGCTGACCTTGGTATCACCTACGGCGAGGATGTTCTCCGTCTTATAGATACCTTCCGCGAGATGGATTTGTATGTGGGAAGCGTGGTGCTTACCCGTTACAAGGGACAGACTGCGGCTAATGCATTTTTGAAGCAGCTTTCTTCTCTGGGTATCCGTTGCTACTGTCACTACACAATAGCGGGATATCCGTCGGATGTTCAGCATATAGTAAGTGATGACGGACTTGGTAAAAATGATTATATAGAAACCTCCCGTTCACTGGTGGTTGTAACAGCACCCGGTCCCGGAAGCGGAAAGATGGCAACCTGCTTAAGCCAGCTTTATCATGACCACAAAAGAGGTATTACTGCAGGATATGCAAAATTTGAAACATTTCCTATATGGAATATTCCTTTGAAGCATCCTGTAAACCTTGCCTACGAGGCGGCAACGGCAGACCTTAACGATGTCAATATGATCGACCCCTTCCATCTGGAAGCATATGGCGAAACTGCGGTAAACTACAACAGAGATGTGGAGATCTTCCCTGTACTCAACACTATTTTTAAGCTTATTCAGGGAGAATCCCCCTACAAGTCGCCTACGGATATGGGTGTAAATATGGCGGGCAACTGCATTACAGATGATGAGGTTTGCTGCGATGCATCCCGCAAGGAAATATTAAGGCGCTACTACACCGCTTGTGTAGGCAGATGCTGCGGTACAGCTGACGAATCCCAGATTGTCAAGCTGGAAATACTTATGAATCAGGCAGGGGTTACTCCCGAAATTTGCCCTGCGGTTTCCGCATCCCTTACCAAGGCGGAAAGTACAGGCAGACCTGCAGGTGCAATGGTTCTTCCCGACGGCGGTGTTGTCACCGGAAGAACATCGGATACTCTTGGTGCGGCATCGGCACTGCTTTTAAATGCCCTTAAGCATCTGGCAGGCATAGACAGCGAAAAGGATCTTATTGCATCAGATGTCCTTGAGCCTATATGTGCACTAAAAACTCAGAATCTCAAACACAAAAATCCCCGTCTTCATACAGATGAGGTGCTCATTGCCCTTACAATATCGGCGGTAAATGATCCCGATGCCATGGCGGCAAAGGAGCAGCTTTCCAACCTTGCAGGAAGCGAAGCTCACTTTAGTGTAATACTCTCGGAGTCCGACGAAATGCTTTTAAGACGCCTTGGAATAAATGTAAGCTGTGAGCCTCAGTATGAAAACAAAGGACTTTATCACAAATAGTATCAGCAATATAATGAGGTAGTAAAGAAAATGAAATTATGTTCAATATGTAAGAAAAATCCTGCGGTGGTGTTTGTATCCCGCAGTGACGGAACAAAAATGATAAACGAAGGCTACTGCCTTCCCTGCGCAATAAAAAGCAACATAACTCCCGTAAATCAGCTTGCAGACCAGTTTGGCATAGACCCTGCCGAAATTGAAAATATGGTGTCAAGCTTTGGTGAGTTTATGGAAAACGGAGACTTTAACGAGGCCTTTGCCGACATTATGGGCGGAGGCAATCTTATGATGCCTGTAAACGCTCCCGACGAGGATGAAAAAATCCCCATCAAGGATAACGGTGTTAAGCAGAATATAAAAAATCAGCAGAAGAAAAAGAAAGTACTCAATAACTTTGGTGTAAATCTTACCGAAAAGGCAAAGCAGTCACTTCTTGACCGTGTAATCGGCAGAGAAAAGGAGATAGACCGTGCCATTCAGATATTAAACCGCAGACAGAAGAACAATCCCGTGCTTTTGGGCGCTCCCGGTGTTGGTAAAACTGCCGTTGCCGAGGGTATCGCACAGAGGATTGCCGACGGCACAGTGCCCGAAAGACTTCAGGATGCTCAGGTTTATCTTCTGGATATGTCAGGTATAGTGGCAGGTACACAGTACAGAGGTCAGTTTGAAAGCAGACTGAAGAATATCATTGAAGAGGCAAAAAGCGACAATACAATCCTTGTGATTGACGAAATACATTCCATAGTAAGTGCCGGAGATGCCGACGGTGCAATGAATGCGGCAAATATACTAAAGCCTGCCCTTGCAAAAGGCGAAATTCAGGTGATAGGCGCCACAACTCTTGATGAATACCGCAAGCATATCGAAAAGGATGCCGCACTGGAGCGAAGATTTCAGCCGATAATTCTTGACGAGCCCTCCTGCGAGGAAACTATAGAAATACTTATGGGTACCAAGGACTACTACGAGGATTTCCACAATATTACCATAGATGACAGTGCCATAAAGGAAGCGGTAATACTTGCAGACAAGTATATTAATGACCGTTTCTTCCCGGATAAGGCAATAGATGTTATTGACGAGGCGGCATCCAGAATAAATATGGACAGTCCCCACACTGCCAATATAATAAAGACCAATGCACAGCTTCAGCTTGTGGAGGCGGAGCTTGCTTCTCTGGAAGAGGATGCGGAAAATCCCCAGTACGAGAAGATAGCAGAATTAAAGAGCGAAAAATGCCGTCTTGAGGGAGAACGTTCAGGACTTCGTACAAGACAGAAGGAAACAAAAATCACCCTTGCCGATGTGGCAAAGGTCATAGAGCTCTGGACGGGTATTCCCGTACAGAATATAACCGAAACCGACAAGGATAAGCTCCTTAATCTGGAAAATCGACTCTCACAGAGAGTTGTGGGACAGGACAAGGCGGTGGAGGCGGTAGCCCGTGCCGTAAGGCGAAACCGTGCACTCAAGCTTACCAAAAAGAGACCTGTTTCCTTTATATTTGTAGGTCCCACAGGCGTCGGCAAAACCGAGCTTGTAAAGGCACTTTCCGAAAGCCTTTTTGATGACGAAAGAGCACTCATCCGTATGGATATGAGTGAATATATGGAAAAGCACTCCGTTGCCAAAATCACCGGTTCTCCTCCGGGATATGTTGGCTATGATGACGGCGGTCAGCTTACGGAAAAGGTACGCAGAAGACCTTACAGCGTAATTCTTCTTGACGAGATAGAAAAGGCTCATGCCGATGTGTTCAATATTCTTCTGCAGATACTCGATGACGGAAGAATAACCGACTCCCACGGCAAAACCGTTAATTTTGAAAATACAATAATCATAATGACCAGCAACGCAGGAACAAGCGTAGGTTCAGCTTCTGCCGCAGGCTTCCTTGGGGGCGGTGACGGCATAAGCGAAAAGATTTCCGCTTCCTTAAAGGAAATATTCCGTCCCGAATTTCTTAACAGAATAGACGAAATAATAGAATTCTCATCTCTTGGCAAGCAGGAGCTTATGAAGATATGCTCACTTATGATGAAGGATATGGTTAGCGAGCTTGCCGCTATGGGTATCGGCTTTGAGATAACAGACGAAGCAAAGGAAATGATAGTAGACAAGGGTTATACTCCCAGATACGGTGCAAGGCCTATAAGAAGACAGATTCAGATGCTCATTGAGGATAAGGTTTCCTCTCTTATACTGGAGGGAAGTGCCGTAAAGGGAACAATAATCAGTGTTTGCTGTGAAAATGGTGAAATAGCAGTATCCTGCACGGAAGGAAACTAAAAATGAGAAAGCTTATTGGCGTAGTCATACTTACTCTTATGCTTTTTTTGACATCATGCGGCGAGGGACGCAATGAGTTTAAAATTTCCGATAGTGTTACCGTGGGTGTTGCATCCTCCCGAAGCTACGAAACAAGAAAGGTATCTTTTGGCAGAACTACTGCAGATACCGACTGTGTAAGGGTAGTTTTTGAAACAGAATATCTCGGAGAGTTTGTGGCAGAGCTCTATCCCAAGTTTGCCCCTGCAACGGTTAAGCATTTTCTTAACCTTGTTTATGACGGATATTATGACGGTGCGGAATTTTCTCGGATTGTGCCGGGTTTTGTTGCACAGACAGGTGTAAAGGGTAAAAAAGCAGACAAGGTAAAGGGCGAATTCAAGTCAAACGGCTACAAAAAAAATACCCTTAAGCACGAAAAGGGTGTAATTTCCATGGCGAGAAAAAAGGATAAAAACAGTGCAGAGGGAGATTTCTTCATATGCCTTGGAGATTCTTCCCATCTGGACGGAGAATATGCCGCTTTCGGCAAAATTGTCTACGGAATGAATACAGCAGAAAAAATAGGGGAAACCCCCGTTGATGAAAATGATAAGCCTCTTATGGAAGTAAAGATAAAAAAAGCATATATAATTTCCGAGGCACAATACAAGAAATATTAAAAGGAGATAATCAGATGGAAAACACAAAGGTAAAAGTAATAATGGAAAACCGCGGCGAGTTCACAGTAGAGCTTATGCCCGAATATGCTCCTGCAACAGTTGAGAACTTTGTAAATCTTGTGGAAGAAAACTTCTATGACGGAATAATATTCCACAGAGTAATAGCAGGATTTATGGCACAGGGCGGAGATCCCACAGGCACAGGTATGGGCGGCTCCGGTGTTAATATACCCGGTGAATTCCGTTCCAACGGCTTTGGTGCAAACACATTAAAGCACGAGAGAGGCGTAATCTCTATGGCACGCTCCATGGATAAGGACAGTGCCTCCAGTCAGTTCTTTATCTGCTTTGAGGATGCTCCTCACTTAGATGGCGAATATGCCGCTTTCGGAAAGGTTACAGAGGGTATGGAAGTTGTAGACAGCTTTGCAGAAGTTCCCACAGACTATATGGACAAGCCCACAGAACCTATCGTTATCAAAACAATGGTTATAAGTGACTAATAGTAAGACATATAAATATTAAAAAATTATTAAGAATAGATATTGCATATTTTATGGAATTATAGTAAAATATATCCATAGTGTAATTTATTAATTATTTTTCTTTTAAGGAGGAATTTTAAAATGGCAGTTAAAGTTGCTATTAACGGTTTCGGCCGTATCGGCCGTCTTGCTTTCAGACAGATGTTCGGAGCAGAAGGCTACGAGGTTGTTGCAATCAATGACCTTACAGATCCCAAAATGCTTGCACACTTACTTAAGTATGACTCTTCTCAGGGCAGATATGACGGTCACACAGTAGAAGCAGGCGAAGGCTGTATCACAGTTGACGGTAAGACAATCACAATTTACAGCGAGCCCAAGGCTGCTGATCTCCCCTGGGGTGAAATCGGTGTAGACGTTGTTCTCGAATGTACAGGTTTCTACTGCTCCAAGGAAAAGAGCCAGGCTCACATCGATGCCGGCGCTAAGAAGGTTGTTATCTCTGCTCCTGCAGGCAACGACCTCAAGACTATCGTTTTCGGCGTTAACGAAGGTACACTTTCTGCAGACGATGCTATCATTTCTGCTGCATCCTGCACAACAAACTGCTTAGCTCCCATGGCTAAGGCACTCAATGACTACGCTCCCATCCAGTCCGGTATCATGGCTACAATCCATGCTTACACAGGCGACCAGATGATTCTCGACGGTCCTCACAGAAAGGGCGACCTCAGAAGAGCAAGAGCAGGTGCGGTTAACATCGTTCCTAACTCCACAGGTGCTGCAAAGGCTATCGGTCTTGTTATCCCTGAATTAAACGGCAAGCTCATCGGTGCTGCACAGAGAGTTCCCGTTCCCACAGGTTCCACAACTATCCTTACAGCTGTTGTTAAGGGTAAGGACATCACAAAGGAAGGCATCAACGCTGCTATGAAGGCTGCTGCATCTGCATCCTTTGGTTACAACGAAGATCAGATCGTATCTTCCGATATCATCGGTATCACATACGGTTCTCTCTTTGATGCTACACAGACAATGGTAGCTCCCATCGCTGATGACCTCTATGAAGTACAGGTTGTTTCCTGGTACGACAACGAAAACTCCTACACAAGCCAGATGGTAAGAACAATTAAGTACTTTGCTGAACTTGCGTAAGAATTTGCAAATTTTATAAAAATAAAAGGATGAAAAAATTCGTTTGAATTTTTTCAGCCTTTTTTTAAAGATTTTCTATAACGGGTATTTTCATCTCAACAGTAAAAATGTCATCCTTTGCTCTTACGGTGCATCCGTAGTTATCGCCAAATATAAGACGCAATCGCTTGTTTACATTTTTAAGACCGATGTTCTTGCTGGAGGGCATATCGCCGTTTTTCATAGATTCCTGAATTTTTCTTACGGTGTCCTCATCAATGTGGCTGCAGGTGTTGGAAACAGTAAATATTGCTGTATCACCTTCTCTGCGGATATCTATCTCAATTGTCCCTTTCGTCTCGTTGCGGAGGGATTTTACACCGTGTTTTATTGCATTTTCAATAAGCGGCTGCATAGATAGCTTGACGGTGTAGCAGCCAAGCAGGCTTTCGTCCACGCTCCACACCGTATCAAAGAGGTAGGTATCAGTAAGCTTCTGAAAATCCAGATATTTTTTTGCATATGCTATTTCGTCGCAGATATGTACAAGATATTTGTTGGTGTTGAGTGATTCGCAAAGTATGTCTGACAAAAGTACAATAAGCGACGGATATGGAGAGTCCATGCCGTGGTCACGGGTGAGCTTCATGCTCAGCGAGTTCAGGGCATTGAAAAGAAAATGCGGATTAAACTGCATCTGCAGGGTTTCTATCTGCATTTGCTTGAGGGCAAAAGCACTTGTGGTAAGCTCCTCCTGAAGGGAAATGTTTTTCTTGTGTATTCCCGAAATGCTTGATGTGATAAAGGATATTTCGTTGAGAGTCTGGGGATTGGAAAGTCCCTCGGTACCGTAGCCGTCAATTTCCAGAAGAATCTGGTCTATGGAGGAATAGGACTTTATGGATACAATAAGTGCCAGAAGAAGGGATATCACTATTGTTATAATGAGCCAGAGAACAATGTACATACCCATTTCTACTGTATAGGTTTCCCCTGCGGGAATGGCAAGATTTATGTATATGCCGTTGGGATTGGAAGCCAGATAAAATATGTTTTTTCTGGACTGACTTGAGCTTTCCGCAGGGTATGATATATATCGCTTATCCATATCGCCACGGGAGAAAAACACCTTTTTTCCACCGTCGCAAAAACGTGCGGAAATATTCCCCAGATCAGGGGGCAAAAGCATATCTCCCGAAATATCAAATATAAGGACACCCTGCACTTTGTTCTTGAAAAACACATTGTAGCATATATAGAAGTTTTTTCCGTCCTTTCCCGGCAGAAAGAAGCTGTCCTTGTCAGAACGAAGCTTGCCGTACCACGGCTCTTCCGAAAATCTGTCTATATAGTTGTTTGTTCCCATAGACAAAACATATCCGCAGCTTTTGGAGTACACTGTTATGCTGTTGATGGTATTGGATATTTCCGCAAAGTCGTCTATGAGCTTATCAAGGTCTTTGAGCTCATTTATCTGAAAGTACATATCATCCAGACTTTTTATCTGAAAAAACATAGATGCACCGGTTCTCTGAATAATGGTCATATATGCTCTGGTAGTTTCGTCCATAATATTTACCAGGTTGTTTTCCACTGTCATAAAGCTCTGCCTTGCCGACATCTCAGAACGCAGATTGAGATTTTTGTAGTAGAAGGAAGCCATTATGGTATTGAAAATAAAAAAAGGAACAAGAAAAACAACCAAAAAAAGTTTGCAGTAGTAGTAGAATATACTATTTTTCTTGAAAATCCTTACATTCCGGAAGTAATTTTCAAAAAGAGATCGCAACTTCTTTATTATGTTCATTCATCGTCCCTCACAAATTTGTTTTTGTATTCTGCAGGAGTCATATTGTATTGTTTTTTGAACTTCTCGTAAAAGTTACCCATATGGTTATATCCAACCATTTCGCATACATCGTTCACTTTGAGGCTCTTTTTTTCCAGAAGCTTTGCCGCATTGGTTATGCGTATCTGGGTAAGCATATCTATAAACCGCTTTCCGGTTATTTTCTTGAAATAAGTGCTGAAATACGACGGTGACATATACACATAGTCAGCAACCTCTTTCATGGAAAGGTCCTTTGAAAAGTTCTGTTGCATATACATAACCGCCTTGGCTATGGTGCGGTTTTCTATTGCTGTTTCGGACTGAACCGGACGGGAGGATTCCACAAGCTCCTGAATATTTCCGTAGGACCTGCGGTAGTTTACGGAAAGACTCATACCAAAGATTTCCTCCAATGTGGACATTAGCCGTATTTCAAAATCTCCTACAGTTTTTTCGGTATTTGTGTTCTTTTTGTGTATGACAATCCACACTATATTTCCGTAGGCGTAGTTCGCCAGAGAGAAATAGGCATCCTTTGTTTCAAAGGGTACGGCATTGCTTATTGCATAGTAGAGCTTGAGTGCACTGTATTTCCATGTTTTTTCCACAAAAGTATCGAAATTCTCTATGTGAAATTTAACAACGGACAAGGATGAATCAACATCTGCGGGAGATATGCCAAGTTCCACAAGAGCCTTGTCGGTTTGCTCGCGGTTTTCATCATATTGATACAGCAGATTTGAAAAGAACTCAAGGCGTTTTCCGAGAATCTCCTCGGAGGAAAACTCCGAGTATCCTGTCGCAGCACGAAGATTCTCCTCAAGTGAACGCAGAAGGTCCACCAACTTTTGGAAATCAAGGGGTTTTGTAAGGTAGTCAACCACATTGCGGTAGCGTATTGCCTGCCTTGCAAACTCGAAATTTCTGAATGCACTGAGCAGTATTATTTTTATGTTCGGAAGTTCGTTTTCGCATATTCTGACAATTTCAAGTCCGTCGGGCTCTTCCATAGCTATGTCGGTAAGTATCACATCAACATGATTATTGTGAGCATATTCCATAGCCTTGCGGCTGTCGGTAAAAATTTCCGCAAGTTCAAATCCCAGACTGTTCCAGGGTATTATTTCTTTTATGGATTCCACAACCACGGGGTTGTCGTCAATGGCTATTATTCTGAACATAGTTCATCCTCCGCAAGTAAATAGCTTTGTAATTATAGTTTACCACGGATTATTTGTTTTTTGTATGCGTTTTTTTTGGTTTTTGTGTCGTTTTTTTTGGCACTTTTCTGCCCCGTGTTGAAAATCGCCAATGCCATATGCTATATTACTATAGTAGATTAATTCAGCCAATATGTCAAGGAGTGAAAATCATGAGAAGTTTGTATAAACCGATGACAGCCAATTATCCGAGGCTTAACACGGATGTGTTTTTTTCAGATTACGGTAATGAGTTTGATTTTAACGGTCTTATTGGTAAAACGATAAAGTATATAGAAGACTTTCAGTTTTTAAATCCCGTTTTGTGGGAGCGGTTTGTTCAGCAGTTTCGTGAGGATGCCGACTTTGAGGGCGGATGGCGAGGAGAATACTGGGGCAAAAGCATGAGAGGTGCGGCACTGGTTTATTCCTGCACCCGCAATCCCGAACTCTACAAGGCAATGACCGATACCGTGGAGTCCATTCTGAAAGCACAGGACAAGGACGGAAGAATATCCAGTTATGCTTCTGCCCATGAGTTTGAAGCATGGGATTTGTGGGGCAGAAAGTATGTTCTTCTGGGTATGCAGTATTTTCTGGAAATATGCGAAGACGAGGATTTGTACAAAAGAATTGTAAGCTCTATGTGCACTCAGGTTGACTATATAATGACAAAAATAGGTTACAAGGAAGATGGCAAAAAGCCCATCACAAGTGCCACAAGACATTGGAGAGGCCTGAATTCTTCATCAATTCTGGAGCCTGTTGTCCGTCTTTATTCCCTCACAGGGGTGGCGAAGTATCTGGATTTTGCCGGATATATAGTTTCCGAAGGCGGCATGGATGTGGCAAACGTCTTTGACCTTGCCTATGAGAAGAAGCTCAGATTATGGCAGTACCCTGCCACAAAAGCATACGAAATGACCTCCTGCTTTGAGGGACTTCTGGAGTATTACAGAATCACAGGGGAGAAAAGATACAAAACTGCAATAATAAATTTTGCAGACCTCATCCTTGAGGATGAATTCACGGTAATAGGCACAAGCGGTTGTACCCACGAGCTTTTTGACCATTCCACGGTAAGACAGGCAAACACAACAAACGGTCTCAAGGCTCAGGAAACCTGCGTAACGGTTACTCTTATGAAGTTTTTCTGGCAGCTCACACTTCTTACGGGTGATGCAAAATATGCCGATGCATTCGAAAGGTCGATCTACAACGCATACCTTGGTGCCGTAAATACCCAAAAGGTTATAGAGCCGTCCATAAGGGCAACCTTTCCCGATGATGTGCTGGAGCCTCTTCCTTTTGACAGCTACAGCCCCCTTACTGCCGGAACAAGAGGAAACGGTGTAGGCGGTCTTATGAAAATGAGCGACGGACACTATTACGGATGCTGTGCATGTATCGGCGGAGCAGGTCTTGGTATTGCGGCAAAGATGGCGGTTCTGGCTGGAAGAGATTCTATTGTAATAAATCTGTATATAAACGGAACGATAAAGACATATTCACCAAGCGGAAAGGAAGTTGTCATAAGAATAAATACAGACTATCCGAAATACGGAAATGTGGAAATTACCGTTTGTACAGATGAAGAATTTCCTCTTTTTGTAAGAAACCCCAAGTGGAGCAAGAATACAACTGTAAAGGTAAACGGCAAAAACATTGATTGCGAAGCCGGTTACACAAAGGTTGACATAAAAGGGGAAACTGTGATTGAGCTGGATTTTGATATGTCAACATATGTTATTTATCCGGAAGGCTACGGCTCTCAGGTACTTATGAATGAGGTTATATGGGGCTACAACTATGTAATCCCCAACTTTGACGAGGAGGATCCTCTTGCAAAGTATCACATTGCACTAAGCAGAGGTCCGCTTGTTCTTGCGGCAGAAAACCGTCTTGGTTACAGTGTGGACGATTCCTTTGATATCAGAATAGAATCCGACGGTACGGTGGATGCAAAAATCCCCTCCGTAGCTACAGCTCCCTATGAAAATATTCTGGAGGTTACAGTTCCGCTAAAGGATGGCGGCGAGATGACGCTTACGGATTATGCCTCTGCAGGAAAACTCTGGAATGAGGAGAGCAAAATGGCTGCATGGATAAAAACAAACACACCCCGTCCCGAAAAAAACTGAAAAATAGTAAAAAACCGAAATTAAAAACAAAAAAACCGCATTTTATTTTTTCGTTAATTATGATATAATTAGTATTGTGTAGATTTGTTTGCAAAAAGCCGGATAAGAAAAATCATCCGGCAGAATGGAGAAAGTTATGGAAAATATAATCAAAAAGAAAAAAAGACGTGATCCCAGCACATGGCAGTTATGGTCACTGAGTCTGATTCCTGCGGCTTTGGTTCTTCTTTTCAGCTATGTGCCCATGTTTGGTATAATAATAGCATTTAAGGACTACAAGTTTGCCAGAGGTATATTCGGAAGCGAATGGAACGGACTTGATAACTTCAAATACCTTCTCGGTTCAAATACCTTTTTCAGAATTACAAGAAACACTCTTGTTATGAACCTTATATTTATATTTGTAGGTCTTGTTGCTGCGGTTTCTCTTGCAGTTGTTCTGTACAGACTTACCAGCAGACGTTTTACCAAGGTGTATCAGACAATCCTCATTACACCAAACTTTCTCTCCTGGGTTGTTGTAGCTTACATGGCATATGCAATACTTCACCCGCAGAACGGTACCTTAAATCAGCTTCTTGGTGTTTTTGGCATCAAGCCGGTTGACTGGTACGGTGAGCCCGGTGCATGGCCATTCATACTGACTGTTGCCAACGTGTGGAAGCATGTAGGTATGAACTCTGTTATTTACTATGCGGCTCTTATGGGGATAGATGCCTCTCTCTTTGAAGCGGCAGAGGTTGACGGTGCAACATCCCGTCAGGTTACAAGATACATACTTATTCCCTGTATCACAAGCATAATGATTATGCTCACTATCCTCAACATAGGCAGTATTTTCAGAGCGGACTTCGGTCTCTTCTTCCAGGTACCGAGAAATGTCGGTGCACTCTATGAGACAACGGATGTTATCGATACATACATTTTCCGTTCTCTCCGTACAGCAAATACCAATCTGGGTGTTACCACTGCGGTAGGTTTCCTCCAGTCCTTTGTAGGTCTTGTTATGGTTGTTACCACAAACTATATTGTAGGTAAGATAGATCCTGACAGCCAGTTATTCTGATAAGAAAGGAGATACAGATATGACTACTGCAAAAATTGCTAAAATCAAAAGAATGCAGATAGGAAGAAAGATTTTTCTCGCCTTACTGTGTGCTGTTGTTGTATATCCTTTGTGGATGCTTATATCCGTTTCCCTTTCGTCGGAAGCTGATATTTCCAAATACGGCTATCTTCTTATTCCCAAAAAAGTTGATTTTGCCGCATACAAATATGTGTTTTCAAACCCAACGGCTATTATAGATGCGTACAAGGTAACATTCTTTTTCTCGGTTGTTTCTATGGCGCTTTCCGTGATTTTGCAGTCTATGATAGCATACCCTCTCTCCAAGAAAACATTTAAGGCAAAGAGAGGTCTTTCTTTCTATCTTTACTTTACAATGCTCTTTGGCGGCGGTATGGTACCTACATACATACTTCTTACCCGCTATCTTCACCTTGATGATACAATCTGGATATACATTCTTCCCGCACTTATAAGTCCCTGGAATGTGTTTATGATGCGTACGTTCTTCTCGCAGATTCCCTACGAAATTTCTGAGTCGGTACTGGTTGACGGCGGTAATGAATATATTATATATGCAAAGTTTATACTGCCTCTTTCCAAACCCGTGCTTGCAACCATCGCTCTTCTTACCTTCCTTGGTAAGTGGAATTCCTGGTCAGAATCTATGCTCTACATAAATAACCCCAAGCTCTACAGCCTGCAGTTCCTCCTGCAGGAAATTATGCAGAAGGTAGAGATGCTCCAGAACTCCAACATCGGTATGAATGTACAGCTCGATGTTTCCGATATTCCATCGGAAACTGCCCGTATGGCAATGGCAATGGTAGTTGCCGGACCTGCACTTATTGTGTTCCCATTCTTCCAGAAGTATTTTGTAAAGGGACTAACAGTAGGTTCCGTGAAAGGTTAATTGTAGGGAATGTAAAATAAAGCGCAGACCGCTTATAGGCTTATTATTGACATTTCGGTAGTCTTGAATATAGTAAAATAATAAAAATTAGAAACCTGCAAATTTGCAGGTTTCTGTTATTTTTAGCCTATAAGCTCTAAGCGAACTTCACCTCTCGACGTGCCCTCGCACGCCTTCGGGTACCCCTCGCAAGACAAGCTTGCTTCGGTTCAGTTCGCTTATTCTGCATCTTTTTTTACATTCCCTTTTTCGGCAGGAGCAAAAGACACTCCACCTCATCACCGCCTATGGCGGAGCCTCTCCTCAAGGAGAAGCCTTTCCCTGTCCTGCAAGGGGTTATTTTAAGTGTTGGTTGTTAAGGCTATCTTTTTGCTTTCTTATTCCCATATTTTCAATGCGGAATGCAGGGCAGGAGCAAGCTCCTGCCCTGCAAAGGGTTAATTAATCGGTAATCCGGCGGTTAATTGGTTTTGGAGGCTACGATAATACGAACCATACCGCCGGCGCTTGTATCCTTGTCATAAAAAGCTGTAAGCTTGAAGCTATTGGTGTTTATGACTTCGTTTATGGAGATTATTGTATAATTGTTATCGGAATCTTTGTGATAGACGGTAACATCATCACTTATCTTGTATGTTTTTGAGGGTGTTTTGAGGGTAGTTTCCGATACAATAGTTATTTCTTCTTTTATTTCGGAAATTGCTTTCATATTCTGGATATTTCCGGAGGCTGTAAGATCAAATTTTGCACCCTGTCCCTTTTTAACACTGTATAGTATTCCCGATGAGGTATAATTTGATAATTTACCGCCGATGTCGAATTCGTATATTCCGGTAAGATTGAGTCCCATCGACATATTTTCCGCTTTTCTGATAATTCCGTATGAGTACATATCCCCCGTTACGTCTGCAAGAATAAGGCTCTCTAATTGATTCATGGAGTTTTTCTCACAGTGCAGTATTTGGTCGGAAGATATTCTTACACCATCCAGCCTTTCCGGAAAAACAGTAATATAATTTGCTTCCTTGTCGGGGTCTGTGGTGGAGACATCAAGAATTTTGAGAGAATCAGACAGAGCATCACCGCCAAGACTTTTGTTTTTCCAATCAAATATGCCGCTGATTTTAGTGTTTTTGCTTACACTTTCCGGCTTTGCCTTTCCGTTTTTAAAGGAAAAGCTTTTTACGGAGTTTTTATAGCTTTTGTAATTTTTGTCAGTTTGGTATTCTCGGATTTGACCGTTTGGCAGTACTGCTTTTACATACATGGAAGTATATTTGCTCAGATTATCCTTCTGATATTCCCTGGAACCTGTCTCAAATATATATCCGTAAACAAAATCATCAGCTTGGGTATATGTAAGAACATCGGCAATATCATTCGTTTTTCCAAGGAGCAGAGTTACCGTGTCACCATATTTCAGACTGCCTGAGGAGGAAAGCTTTTTAAAGGCAGAGTCACCCTCTATTTTGTACTTCGTTCCCGAAACTGTAATATACTCAGGCTCATCTCTGTTTGGTTCTGCGTTTTCGTATATTCCGACAATTTTGTTTGAATATGCAAAAATCGTATTGAGACCGGAAACATAGTATAAAATATCATTTTCACTTAAATTTTGTATTGAAGAAAGCTCACCGTTTCTAATTACTCTTGCAGATGCCCACTCAGGGGAAGTATAACCTGTTTTATAGGTAACGGGGCCGTCGGTATCTCCCTCTTCAAAAATTATATACTTGGAGTCGCATGCATTATTGCAGTGAACATAGAGTACATCACCCATTTTGATTTCGGATATTTTATTGCTGTATACGGTTTTGGTATCGTCCTCGTAAACTGAAGTATCAGACGGAACAGACAGGGTTTCCATATTACCGTTATTGTATGTTATAATATCATTTCCAAGCTTTGAATATACAACGTGCTTTTCGGGTTTGTCTGATGGGTTATCGGGCACAAAGCCTACAATCGTATCGCCATTTTCCACAAACATATCACCATGAAGACCTGTTATTTCCACTGAAAGAGGTTTCTCTATACTGAAGGTTCCCTTGGAGGTGTAAATCTCCTTCTTGTTGGTATCGCTAAGGGATATCAGTATGGAATCCTCAATTATTTCGGTATCAAAAATAGTCAGGAGCTTCCCGTTTGAATTTTTGATTTTTGTGCCGAGTGTGTTGTAGATGAGTGCGGCTGCCTTTTCCCTTGTTAATTCTTCACCGGGTTTTGCATTTGTACCATCAGAAATGCCAAGGTTTTCGGCAAGTCCCAGTTGTCCGTAAGGCCAGGAATTTCCAAAGTCATCATCTGTATATCCCAAAACTCTCAGGAGCATAGTTACCGCTTCTTCGTAGCTGACAAAGTTATCAGGTCTGAAGGTTGAGTCCGTGTAGCCCTTGCAAAAGCCGTTATCAACTCCTGCCTTTATATAGGGAGATGCCCAGTATGTGGCGGGGACATCGCTGTAGGGTGAGGTTTTCAGTCCCGTTGCCACGGTGTTTCGAAACTCTGATGCGGCAACCGCCATCTTGACAAATTCGGCTCTTGTAACCTTTTTATCAAGATGAAGGTTGCCGTTTTCGTCTCCGTTCATTATATCCAGCACAGAGAGAAGCTCCGTGACTTTGTCTTGGGAGGAGGCTAGTGCGGTAACAGATGTAAAAGTAACCGCCAGAGCAAGGATTGGTATAATAATTTTTTTCACAAATGGTTCATCCTTTCAGTTTTATTCAAACCGCAATGCATCAATGGGATTTAATTTTGCGGCTTTTTTTGCAGGCAGAAAGCCAAAGCTTACCCCTATGAGAGTTGATATTCCAAAAGAAAGTGCAATTGCTCCCAAAGACGGAAAAGCACTTATATTCATAAGACTTCCCACAAGATTTGACAGCAGTATTCCCAGAATAATCCCGATAACACCGCCCATACAGCTCAGGGTTGCCGCTTCTATAACAAAAAGAGTAAGTATGTCCCGTTGCCTGGTTCCAAGAGCTTTTCGTATTCCGATTTCCTTTGTTCTTTCGCTGACGGTGACAAGCATTATGTTCATTATTCCGATTCCTCCCACAAGGAGAGAAATTCCTGCAATGAAAACCAGTGCCCATGTCAGCATGTCTGTTATGTCGTTGACCATATCACGCAGCTCCTTCATACTTGTCACACTGTAGAAGTCGCTGTTTTCAAGTATTTCGTTGAGCTTTGCTTTAATTGTATCTACAACGGCATCCACTGCATCTTCGCTTTCGGCATAAACATTGAAGCTCCGTATGGCGGAGTCGCCAAGGAGTCTTGTTGCGTTGGTGTAGGGGATGTACATACATTCATCTGCGGAATTTTCGGAGGAATTATCCTTTTCTTCCAGAACGCCGATTATGGTATAGGGGATTCCGTTAATTTTCACGGTTTCGCCCAGAGCGGAAGTTTTTCCAAATAAATATTCCTGTATGTACGTTCCGATTACGCAGACATTCTGGAGTCTTTCCACATCAACGTAATCAAAAAAACGTCCTTCCGAAACAGTAGTCTTTGTCATTTGGGCATACTCTTCGCTGACACCGGAAACACTTGTTTCCAGAGAGTCGGAATCAAACCTTGTCCTGACTGTTGCACCCACAGAAACAGATGGAGATATCCCTGCAATAATGTCAGGTCTTTCCCGGCGGATTTCGTAGATATCGTTTGCAGTGACCTTTCTGGAGCCACCTCTGTCACGGATTGATACCGAAACGGTGGTTGTTCCTATTTCGTCAAACATTCCCGTTACCTCGCCTGTGATACCGTTCATAAGGCTAACAAGAGTTATAACCGACATTACACCGATGATTATACCGAGCATAGTGAGCAGGGAACGGTTTCTGCTTGCCAGAATATTGCTTATTGACATTTGAAAGCATTTGCTAAGCTTCATTATCATTCACCCATACTTTTTCTGATTATTTCGTCGCCCATAGGTTCTCCGTCATAAACCAGCTTCCCGTCCGACATACGGAGAACCCTCTTTGCCTGAGCGGCAATGCCGTTGTCGTGGGTTACGAGGATTATGGTGTTTCCGAGGTCATTTAGCACACGAAGAAAGTCAATGACCTCTTTTCCTGTTTTGGAGTCCAGTGCTCCCGTGGGTTCGTCTGCCAGAATAATAGACGGATCTCCTGCAAGAGCTCTTGCTATTGACACTCTCTGTTGCTGACCGCCAGATAGCTGAGAGGGCTTGTTTTTGCACTTGTCAAGAAGCCCGACTCTTTCCAGTGCTTTTTTGGCTCTTTCATTTTGTTCCTGCTCGCTCATTCGTCTGCATATGAGGGGAACCTTTACGTTTTCCAGCACGTTGAGTTTGGGGAGAAGATTGTACTGCTGAAAAATGAAACCAAGAGTTATATTCCGTATCCCTGCCAGCTCATCGTCATCCATAGAGCTAACATCGGTACCGTCCAACAGATATGTTCCGCTTGTGGGAGTATCCAGACATCCGATAATGTTCATACAGGTGGATTTACCGCTTCCCGACTGACCGATTATTGCCACATATTCTCCCTTGTATATGGAGAAGGAAACCCCGTCGGCGGCTCTGACAACCGTATCACCTACATAATAGGTTTTGTGAACATCTTTAAATTCAACCAGAGGAATCACTTTCTGTCACCTCCGCTTGGGGGTTGCATACCGCCCGGTCCCATCATAGGGAATGCCATGCCCGTATTCATTGTTTCGGTTTTTACAATATCATTTTCGGAAAGCCCTGAAATTATTTCTATGTAATTCTTGTCATTTAATCCGGTTACAACCTTTACACTCTTGTAACCTTCCGGTGCCTTGTCTGTGACATCCTCTTTTTCTCCCACTACATAGACGATATTATCTCTTGTTACTGCACTTTTGGGTATTGCGGTAACATTCTTTACTTCACCGACTACTATTTCTGCATCTATGTTCATACCGGGCAGGAGGTCATCGTCAAATTCGGATATAACTATGGTGACAGGATATGAAGTCACGCCGTTTGACTCTGTGCCGTTTATGCTTATGTTGCTTATTTCTCCGAAGTATTCCTTTCCGTTCAGGGCATCGGCAGTAACTCTCACTTTTTGTCCGGTAGAGATTTTGTTTATGTCAAGCTCGTCAACCATAAGCTCAAATTCAAGTGAGGACATATCATATATCACCGCCATAGGCTCCTGACCGGACATGGTGTCAATTTTGTCTCCTGCTTTTATGTTTTTTGTGACAATCTGACCGGAAATAGGTGCGGTAATTCTGTAGTCGTCATCTGCAGATTTCACCTTTTCCAGATTGTTCAGTGCTTCATCAAGTGCGATTTTTGCATTCTGTATCTGGGATTCGGGAGCGTGCTTACTAAGCTCATCCTTGGCTTTGCGGTACACAACATCCGCATCCTCTACAGAAATTTTTGCATTTTCTATCTGTGAATCCAGTGAGTAATCATCCATATTGCTCTTTGCTTTTTCGAGACCGATTTGGGCATCCTGAAGTGTTATCAGAGCAGTTTCACTCTGGCTCTCAAGAGAAGAGTTTTCCAAAGTGAGAATGATATCTCCGGAGTGTACAGCGTTCCCTTTTTCTATCATAATATTCTTGACTGTACCGCTTGACTTTGCAGTGATTGTCTTTTCGTTCAAATACTCAAATGTGCCTGCATCATTGCAATATACGTCTCCGATATTTGCCGTGGCTTTTGCCGAGGCAGAAAGTGCACCGGGGGATTTTACACGGATGATAACCTCCCTCACACGCATGTTGGACTCCTTTACCCGGGATGCGGTGTTAATTCTTACAACCGTTCCTGCAAGAACTTCTCCGCTTCCGATAATTGTTACTTCCGCAGGCTGATTGGTGCTGATTGCGGCGACATCGGCTTCATTAAACGGCACCTTGAGATCCAGATATGTATCATTGTATATATGTGCAATGTTCGTGCCTGTGCTGACATAATCTCCCTGCTTAACATACAGCTCGCCGATTGTTCCGGCAATATTTGATCTTACATACAGGTTCTGAATATCCTTTTGCAGGGTATCATAATTCTGCTGAGCTTTTTCAACAGCCAGATAGGCGCTTTCCAGAGTTTTTTCGTTATCGGATGTTCTTTGCTTCTTGGATTTCAGTGCATCATCATATGCCTGTTCAGCTTTTTTCTTTGATAGCTCTGCACTTTCGAGATTTCTTTTGTTTGCTGTATCGCTTTCTTTTTTGGATTTTGATGCATCATCGTAATTCTGACGGGCACGCATGACTGCCAGCTCCGCATTTTTTATGTCCTTTTCGATATCGCTCGCATCAATCTGATACAAAAGCTGTCCTTTTGCAACAAGGTCCCCCTCCTCAAAGCCGGCACTTATTACCTCGCCTGTTACAAGAGAATTTACGGAGTATTCGTCTCTTGGGCGGACAACTGCACTTCCGGTTATGGTAGCGGTTATATCCCGTCTTGAAACCTTGGTCTGAGCTTTTGCATTTGCATTGGTTTTATCTGCTTTCAAAGCGTTTTTGGCAAAAAAGGCAACACAAAGGACAAGGACTGCAATAAGAATAATTATTGCAATTTTTTTGCCTTTGCCGATTTTCATTTTATGTGACTCAATTTTTTTCAATTAAAAAACCTCCTGAGCGTTGTTTAATTATAATATATAAAATTTTTGTACCTGTTTTCAAGACTTAAGCCGTAATATTTACAAATAATTGATAAATTGGTCATAAAAAATTAAAAATGAATCTTCTTCAGAAAAGAAATTCACAAAAAAGACCTCACCCTTTGCTGTAGTGTGAAGTCCGTAAATATTATTTCTTATTTTTCATAGCATAATGCTTTGGGGATATGCCGAATTTATTTTTGAAAGCTTTGCTGAAAGAGTAGAGCGAGGCATATTTCAGCATATCGGCAACGTGGTTAACCTTTGCTTTGCCCTCGTTGAGAAGAAGCTTGGCGGTTTCCAGCCGTCTTGTCTGGTAGTAGTTGAGGATGGTATCTCCCGTGCATCTTTTGAACATATTGGAAAGGTAGCTGTAATTGTAGGAGAATTTTTCCGAAAGCACCGAGAGGTTGTCTATGGTATAGATGTGGGTGTCTATATAGTGCATTATCTGCAGGCACAGTCTGTCGGTGGTCTGTGCACGTCTTGGGGTGCCTGAATCTTCGTTTGCATTGTAATTGCGGAGTATGAGATAGAGGATTTCCTCAAAAATGCAGGACAGAATCTCAGGATTGTAGCTGAGCTTGGCGGAAAGCTCTGCCACTGCAAGAGATACACAAGCACTAATCTGAGAGCTTGTAAACACTCTGTTTTCATAAGAGCAGATATCGGTTACAATCCGTTTGAGCCCTTTTCGTATTTCGGGATTTCTGGAATTGAAGGAAAAGAAATCGTACTTGAGCGGATTTTCCACCGAAGATATAATCTGGTGGAAGTCACCGGGGTGGGAGAGGTATATGTCACCTCTTTTTACCGGAGTGGGGACATCGTTTGTGTATATGACACCCTCGCCGTTTGTAACCACGGTCAGCTCAAACCAGTCTATGTGTGCGTGCTTTGCAATATCCTCGCCCGGAGAACAAAAAAGTCTTCCAAGCTGAACAAGCATGGTGTCACGGTAGTACACGGCTTCGCCTACAAAGCTGAAGTCAACATGAAACTTTTTTTGCACGGTATTTGTTCTCCTTTCATAATTTTATAGCTTCATTATAATAAAAACACAAAACAAAATCAACATATTTTGTAGCTGAATTATGCAAAAATGCAATAAAAATAAAAAAATGATATGTTTTCGACATTTTGATGGCTTATACCCCAAAGAAAAGATATTGATAAGTAAACGTCAGAGATATATAATTATAATGTATATGTGCCTTTTTTAGCGGTGTATGTGCAAATTTCGTCCCTTTACAAGGATAAAAAATTTTGATAGAATAAATTATAACCTGATAGAAAGGATGTTGCGATTATGAAAAAAATAGGTTTTGTTGATTATTATATCAGTGAATGGCATGCAAATAATTACCCCGAATTTATAAAAAATGTATGCGAAAAGACAGGTCAGGAATTTGAGGTTGCATATGTATGGGCAGAGGAATATGTATCTCCCGTTGACGGTGTGAATACCGACCAGTGGTGCGAAAAGTTCGGTGCAGAAAAATGCGCTACCATAGACGAGCTTTGCGAAAAGAGTGATTACATTGTAGTTCTCTCTCCCGATAACCCCGAAAAGCACCTTGAATACGCAAAGGCTGTTCTTAAATACAAGAAGAATACCTACATAGACAAGACTTTTGCACCGGATCTGGAAACCGCAAAGGCTATATTTGCCGAAGCGGAAAAGTATGGTACAAAGTTCTTCTCCACATCGGCACTTCGTTGTGCAGATGAATTTGAGGGTGCAGATTGCTCTGAGGGACTTATAGTAACAAGCCATTGTCCCGATATAAGCATATATGCAATACACCCCATCGAAATTATGGTTTGCCTTATGAAAGCAAAGCCTGTAGCTGTTAAGACTATCGTACAGAACGAAAAGCAGGCTATATCTGTCGTTTCCTTTGAAAACGGAAAAAAAGCAAGTCTGATATTCGGCTGCGGTTATCCCTTTACAATCAACTGCTGCGGCAAGGATATGAGCTTTGAATATAAGCCTTTGGAATCCGATTTCTTTGGAAATCTTCTTGCAGATATTCTCAAATTCTTTGAAACCGGCGTAGAACCCTTTGACGGTCAGGAAACATTAAATGTTATCGCAATCCGTGATGCACTTATGAAATCCGTTGATGTGCCCGATACCTGGGTTGAAATCTGATTGTGTATCAAAGCCTCTCAAATGTGTCCGATAGGGGACATTTGAGGGGTTTTATTATTTTTAGGTATATACAAAAATCAATTTTTTTGTTATAATTAAAGAAAACCGAAAAAATGAGAGGTGCACTATGAAAAGATTACTCTACGGCGGAACGGTTATTAATGTCTTTACGGGGGAAACCGAAAAGGCGAATGTTCTTATAGAAAACGAGACCATAATCGGTGTGGGGGATTATACCCCTGAGGATGCCGATGTAACAGAGGATGTTTCGGGAAAGTTTATCTGCCCGGGATTTATAGACGGTCACATACATATAGAGAGTACCATGCTTACTCCTGCGGAGCTTGCAAGAGTGTGCGTTCCCCACGGAACAACGGGAATTGTTGCAGATCCTCACGAAATGGCAAATGTTTGCGGTGTCAAGGGGATAGAATATATGATGGAAGCAAGCGAGGGCATTCCCATGACGGTGTATATCACACTGCCGTCATGTGTTCCCGCCACGGCACTTGATGAGTCGGGAGCCTGCCTCAAGGCAGAAGATATAAATCACCTTTACAGTCATCCGAGAGTTGTGGGACTTGCAGAAATGATGAATTACCCCGGTGTAATTTTTGACGACAAGGATGTTTGGAAAAAGATTGAGGATGCAAAAAAAGCCCGCAAAATTGTGGATGGACACGCACCCTTTTTGTCGGGCAGACAGCTCGATAAGTATGTGTCTGCAGGAATTTCCAGCGACCACGAGTGCTCGGACATAAACGAAGCTAAAGAAAAGCTCAGAAAAGGTCAGCGGATAATGATAAGACAGGGTACTGCCGCAAGGAATCTGGATGACCTTATTTCCCTTTTTGATCCGCCGTATAGCAGCAGATGTATGCTTGTAACCGACGACAGACATCCTGCGGACCTTGTGAGCGAGGGACATATAGATAACATAATCCGCCTTGCAGTGGCAAAGGGCAAATCCCCGATTACGGCAATACAGATGGCAACAATACGCGTGGCAGAGCACTTTGACCTCCGGTTTGTGGGTGCCGTTGCCCCCGGCTACAGAGCAGATATACTTGTTCTTTCGGACCTTGACACCGTGGAGGTTGAGGATGTGTACACCTATGGAAACAAGGTGGTATGCGGTAAGGAAATCATATCCTTTGATACCCCAAAAATCAGTAGCGAGCTTGAGGAAACTGTCCGTAATTCCTTCCATGTAAGAGAGCTTTGCAAGGAAGATTTTTATATAGAACCAAAAGGTGACAGGTGCCGTGTTATAGAGATAATACCCGGCCAGCTTATTACAAAGGAAAAGCTTTGCCGCATTAACTGGGACGAAAATAACGGAATTGATACCCAAAGGGATATCCTGAAGCTTGCGGTGATAGAAAGACACAAAAACACAGACCACAGAGGTCTTGGCTTTATAAACGGCATAGGTATGAAAAAAGGTGCAATAGCATCGTCTGTATCCCACGATTCCCACAATATAATTGTTATCGGAACAAATGATGAGGATATGGTGATTGCGGCAAATCACATCCGCAGTTTCGGCGGAAATGTGGTTGTGGCAGACGGTCAGGTTGTAGAGTATATGGCTCTTCCCATTGGCGGACTTATGACAGACCTTCCTGCCGAAAAAATTGCTCTTGACAACGAAAGAGTGAGAAATGCCGTGTATGATTTTGGTGTTCCAAAGGAAATAGAGCCCTTTATGAATATGGCGTTTGTGAGCCTGCCTGTTATCCCGTCACTAAAGATGACCACCAGGGGACTTGCGGATGTGGATAAGCAGGAGTGGGTACCTCTTTTCAAAAAATGAGGACAAAGTTTATAGAAATAACAGATAAGACGATGCACAAAATACACAAGTTATTCTCTTTTTTTACGATTATACAATTCATAGCTTGACATTTGTTTTGAGCTGTGCTTTAATTAGTAAAAATTTTACGGAGGTTTGCTATGAAAACAGTTCTTTTGGGCGATATTTGCCCCACCACGGAAAACGGTTTTATGTATAAGGAAAAGAGAACGGAGGAGATATTCAGCGATACTCTTCCCATTATGAGAGGAGCAGACTTTGTTGCGGTTAATCTGGAATGTGCTCTTACGGAACACGAAAATCAGATTGACAAATTCGGTCCTCCCTTAAAGGCTCCGTTGGAGACTGCACAGGTTCTTAAAGAGGCAGGGGTAAGCCTTTGCGGACTTAGTAACAACCATGTTTTTGACTATGGCAAAAAGGGTGCATTGGATACAATAAAAGCCCTCACCGATGCAGGTGTGGACTATACGGGCTTCGGCGAGAACTATGAGGACTCCCGAAAGAATTATGTAATAGAAAAAGATGGTCAGACCGTTTGCGTTATAGCCGTGTGCGAACACGAGTATTCCTATGCCCTTGAGGACAGAATGGGAAGCCGTCCCTTTGATGAATTTGAAAGTCTTGAGGATGTACGCGAGGCGGCACAAAAGTACGACAGAGTAATTGTTATGTACCACGGTGCCAAGGAGCTTTGCCGTTATCCCTCTCCCAGAGTATACAGACTTTGCCATGCAATGGCAAGAGCAGGCGCGGATGTGGTGCTCTGTCAGCATAGCCACTGCATAGGGGCATACGAAAAATATGAGGATTGCCACATCCTCTACGGTCAGGGTAACTTCCAGTTCTCCTGGTCAAACAGAGACGAAATGTGGTACACTGCCCTTATGGTGAAATATGACACAGTAACCCACGATATAGAATTTATCCCGTCCAAAATATCAGGACATACCGTTGAACTTGTTAAGGGTGAGGAAAAGGAAGAAATAATGAAAGCCTTCCAAAAACGTAACGATGAGATGCTCAGCGGCGATTGGAAAAAAGGCTGGCATACTTTTTGCGAAGAAAACAGAGAATTCTATATGGGTGTTATTGCCAAAAGCGGAAAGTCTGATGCTACAAGATTTGAAAGAGACTACTTTGGTCATATGCTGGATTGCGAGGCACATACCGATGTGTGGAGAGAGCTTAATCCTTCATACAACCTTACAAACGAAAAATAATTTTTATTTTCTGAATTGGCTTGGGGAGATTTTATATATTTTCTTAAACTGAGAAGAAAAGTAGTTGCTGTCGTTAAAACCGCATTTTGCGGAAATGGCGGCTACGGTAAGATCATCTCTGGTGCGGAGGAGCTTTTCCGCCTTTTTGAGACGGAGGAGTGTAATAAAACGGATAAATGATGTGCCAACCTCTGCAGCGAATATGCGGCTCAGATGTTCACAACTGACATTGCAGACCTCTGCCACATCGGACAGCGAAATATTCTTGTCAAAATTGCCCTTGATATATTCAAGGGCTTTTTGTATATGCTCGTTGTTAATTTCGGTATATTTATTCGGGTTGTCGGACATTGTGAAGAATAAAAGATGTGTATATGTCCTCAGTGTTTCTGTAAAATGCGGAGATTTTCTAAGATATGTCTCTGATATTTTTTTAAATATATAGCTGATGTCATCTGCCGTATCGTCATTTCGGTACAGGGTTACGGTGTCTGTATGCGATGGCACAAGACACGTGGGAATAAATTCGTCGGAGCAGTTTATAAGCATGCGGGAGTGGACGCTGTTTACATATTCCGTGCTGTGTACACGACCTCCCGGGATTATTATAATATCTCCGGATTTTAAGTTGTAGGTGCTTTCGTCCACGCGGTATTTGCACCTGCCGTCGGTTATGTAGTATATCTCCCAAAGATTATGATAGTGCTCCGTGAGAGTGTGTGTTCCCAGACGCTTACTGTTTTTACTGTAATCAAAAACAAAATCCTTGTCAAATGCCGTATATTTCATTATCTCACCGCCTTTTGTTATATCATAGCATTGTATATCAAAAAAATCAAGAAAAATACGATTAATATCAAAAAAACAAAGGCAATACGAAAATGCTTTATATATACTCAAGCTATAAATAAAAAACCAAGAGGTGCTTGTTATGGAAAAAGTTATACAGTTTGGCGAAGGCGGTTTTCTTCGCGGTTTTGCAGACTGGATGCTCCAGCTTGTAAACGAAAAGACAGATTTTGACGGAAAGGTTGTTGTGGTACAGCCTATAAAGAACGGTATGTGCGATATGCTCACAGAGCAGGACTGCAAATACACCCATCTTTGCAGAGGTGTAGAGGGTGTGGATGTAAAGAAGATAGATGTTATCTCCCGTTGTATTAAGCCCTATGACGATTTCGGGGCATATATGGCACTTGCGGAAAATCCCGATTTCCGTTTTGTTATCTCCAACACCACGGAAGCCGGAATCTGCTTTAAGGACAGCGACAAATTTTCCGATACTCCTGCAGACAGCTTCCCCGGAAAACTTACACAACTCCTCAAAAAGAGATTTGACCTTTCTCTCGGTGGATTTGTGTTCATTCCCTGCGAGCTTATAGACAAAAACGGCGAAAATCTCAAAAAATGCATTCTGCAGTATGCAGATCTGTGGAATCTTGGTGACGGGTTCAAAAACTGGATAGAAAAGGAAAACATCTTCTGCAACACTCTTGTTGACAGAATAAACACAGGCTATCCCAAGGATGAAAAAATAGACCTTGGCTACGAGGATAACCTTGTAAACACATCCGAGTACTTCCACCTCTGGGTAATAGAGGGATACAAGGGACTCTTTGAGGAAATCCCCTTTGACAAGTGCGGACTCAATGTTATTCTCACAGACAATTTGGAAATGTACCGCACAAGAAAGGTGCGTATATTAAACGGTGCACACACCTCTCTTGTTCCCTATGCGCTTCTTGAAGGCTTTGATACCGTTAAATCCTGCGTGGACGATGAGGGTATGAAGGAGCATATCCGCAAGTGTGTTTACGATGAAATCATCCCCACACTTGACCTGCCCCGTGAGGAGCTTATTGACTATGCGGACAATGTAATCACCCGTTTTTCCAATCCTTACATAAAGCACTATCTTTCCTCCATTGCACTGAACTCTGTCAGCAAATTCAAGGTGAGAGTGCTTCCCTCAATTCTGGAATACATAAAGAGATACGACAAGATGCCCCAAACCCTCATATTTGCCTTTGCAAAGCTCATTGACTTCTACAGAACAGATATGACAAATGACGATAAGGAAATCACAGAGTTTATGAAGACCGCTTCCGTAGATGACATTCTGGCAAGAAGTGACTACTGGGGCGAGGATCTCACATTCCTGAAAGATGAGGTTATGAAGTATGTTAATAAATAAGCTTGATAATGTTGAGATAAACTTAGATGACGGTCATAAGTATGCCCTCTGCGACATTGCGCAGGGGGAGAATATTATAAAATACGGTCAGCCCATAGGTCATGCCACAACTGATATAAAAAAGGGCGAGCATGTTCACACCCACAATATTGCTACCAATCTTTCGGGCAAGATAGAATACACCTACAACAAGGCATATACCTATGACGAAAAAGAGGATACAGACCTTTTCTTTATGGGATATGTGAGGGAAAACGGCGATGTGGGTATCCGAAACGATATCTGGATAGTAAATACCGTCGGATGTGTAAACAAAATTGCAGAAAAGTTGGCATCCCTTACCGGTGCAAAATGTTTTTCCCATCCATTCGGATGCTCTCAGCTTGGCGATGATCAGGAAAACACCCAAAAGGTACTCAGAGGTATGGTGAACCACCCCAATGCAGGCGGAGTTCTTGTGCTGGGACTTGGCTGCGAAAACAATAATATAGAAGTTTTTAAGAAGGTTCTCGGTACTTGGAACGACAAGAGAGTAAAATTTCTGAATACTCAGGATTTTGACGATGATATTGCAGAGGGAGTACGCCTTATAGATGAGCTAAAAGCATACAGAGATACCTTTAAGCGTGAAAAGGTTCACATATCAAAGCTCAAGGTGGGACTAAAGTGCGGAGGAAGTGACGGACTTTCCGGCATCACCGCAAATCCCCTTGTAGGAAGATTCTGCGACAGGCTCATATCCTACGGCGGCTCCTGCGTACTTACTGAGGTTCCCGAAATGTTCGGTGCAGAGCATCTTCTTATGAACAGGTGTGAAAACCAAGAGGTTTTTGATAAAACTGTTGAGCTTATAAATAATTTCAAGGATTATTTTATGCGCTACAATCAGGTGGTGTACGAAAATCCGTCACCCGGAAACAAAAAGGGCGGTATTACCACCCTTGAGGAAAAGTCACTGGGATGTGTACAGAAGGGCGGACTCTCCACCGTTGTAGATGTTCTCGACTACGGCGATATCCTTACCAAAAGCGGACTTTCACTTCTGAATGGTCCCGGTAACGACATTGTGGCAGTTACCTGTCTTATGGCGGCAGGGGTTCACCTGATACTCTTTACTACAGGACGGGGAACTCCCCTTGGAGCACCTGTTCCTACAGTCAAGATTTCCACAAATTCCGACCTTGCAATCCGCAAGAAGTCGTGGATAGATTTTGATGCAGGCAAGGTCCTTGTGGGTAATGGTGACCTTACGGACGAAATTACTGACTTTGTTCTTAAGGTTGCCTCAGGCGAAAAGACAAAGAACGAAATAAACGGATATGAGGAAATCTCCATATTCAAAGACGGTGTAACGCTCTAGGTTACATTTATAAAATTGCAAAAAATCATAATCACCCGTTTTGAACGGTGGTTATGATTTTTTTGTGATTTTATATATTTTGTTCAAAAAACAAACCCAACACCTCGTTTATGCGGAAAAAGCTCATTAAAACTGTTTCGAAAAGTAAACCTTTTTGTTCGGATTTTGAGTGTTAAAATCCTCTTTGGTAATATATACTGTTTATAATACAGAAAGCTGAGGTGCTGATTATGAAAGAATCCATAAAGGAAATGATATCGGAAAATGTCAATCTTTGCTCAAATCCCTCTGAGCTTAAGATAACCGACATAAGGGTAGCAAATATCAACGGTGCTCCCAAGCATTGCCCCCTCATCAAGGTATACACCAATCAGGGACTTGTGGGCTACGGCGAGGTGAGAGATGCCTCCAGTGCAACCTATGCACTTATGCTCAAATCCCGTCTTATAGGAGAGAACCCCTGTAATGTTGACAAAATTTTCAGACGAATCAAGCAGTTTGGCGGTCATTCCCGTCAGGGCGGCGGTGTAAGCGGTCTGGAAATTGCAATGTGGGATCTGGCAGGAAAGGCGTGGGGAGTTCCTCTCTGGCAGATGCTTGGCGGTAAGTTCCGTGATAAGGTGCGTATGTATTGCGATACCGATGTGGATGGAAAGCATACGGGAACCGATATGGGTAATGCTCTCAAGGCGAGAATTGAGCAGGGCTTCACCTTCGTCAAAATGGATCTTGGTATAGAGCTTATGCTGGACGAGCCGGGATGCCTCAATGCACCTCTGGGATTTATTGAGGACATAAAGAAGTATTCCATGAAAGCCATAAATCATCAAAAAGGCTCAATAGATATGGATATGATGCTTGGCAAAAATTATGAGATATTTACTATTCCTCATCATGCCACAGGTATTCACCTAACACAAAAGGGCATGGACTACCTTGAGGACTATGTAAAACAGGTGAGGGATGTTATCGGCTACGAGGTACCCCTTGCACTGGATCACTTCGGTCATGTGGCACTGGAGGATTGCATAACGTTTGCAAGACGGCTTGAAAAATACAATATTGCATGGATTGAGGATATAGCTCCATGGCACTATACAAAGCATTATGAGAAAATTGCTCACAGCTGCAATGTTCCCGTTTGTACAGGTGAGGATATATACCTTGCAGAAAACTTTGAACCTCTTATGGCTTGCGGCGGTGTTTCGGTAGTTCATCCGGATATGCTCACCATTGGCGGTGCAATGGAAATGAAAAAGCTTGGCAATATGTGTGATAAATACGGTGTGGCTCTCGCAATCCATATGGCAGAAAGTCCCATTGCCTGCATGGCGGCAATACACACTGCTGCTGCAATACAGAATGTCCTTGCAGTGGAATTCCATTCTGTTGATATACCATGGTGGAATGATCTTGCAATAGGAATTGACAATCCCCTGTTTAAGGATGGCTTTGTCCGTGTTCCCGACAAGCCCGGTCTTGGAATAGATTCCTTGAATGAGGAGCTTATAGCAGAGCATATGCACGAGAAATACCCCGGAATATGGGAAAGCACAGAAGCTTGGGACAGCGAATGGGCAAACGACAGAGAGTGGAGCTGATGGTATGTTTGATTTAAAGGGAAAGACTGCACTTGTAACAGGTTCCACTCAGGGCATAGGCTTTGAGATAGCCTCTCTTTTGGCAAAGCACGGGGCAAAGGTATTTGTAAACGGCGCAACATCTGTGGAAAAGTGCATAGAGGCAAGCAAAAAAATCCAGAATTCCGTACCGGTTTTGGCGAATCTTCTCAAAACAGAGGATATAGACCGTCTGTATGAGACTACGGGTGATGTAGATATACTTGTGCAGAATGCATCTATTCAGTACAAGAGGAGCTGGGACGGATTTACCGACGAGGAATATGACATCCAGATGGATTGCAATGTAAAAAGTACATATCTTCTCATAAAAAAATATGCCCCCGCCATGAAGAATAAAGGCTGGGGAAGAATAGTTACCGTGGGAAGTGTCAATCAGTACAATCAACACCCTGAGCTTTCCGTCTACGGTGTAACAAAGGCGGCACAAAAGAAGATGGCGGAGAACTTTGCACCTCTTTTTGCACCCTACGGAGTAACGGTCAACAATGTTGCGCCCGGTGCCATAGTGACACCGAGAAACATAGCTGTTGCAGAGGATGAAGAAACAAGAAAGCTTGTGGAGGACAAAATCCCTGCAGGCTATATGGGAAGTCCCGCAGATATTGCTCCGGCGGTGCTTCTTCTCTGCTCCGACGAGGGCAGATACATAACAGGAACGGATATTATAATAGATGGCGGAATGCATCTGAAATAGGAGGCACGATTATGAATTTTAATGTTAAGGAAGATGTAATAGCTCTGACTCCCCTATGGAAAGGGGAAAGATTTGAAGACGGACGTCCGAAGGTGGACGAAAAGTATCTTAAGGCACTAAAAACCCTTACTCTTGAAGAAGTGTGGAAGCCGATATTTGTAAAAGGCTATGAAAGTCAGTTCGAGGGCAGACTTCATACTCTTCACGATGACGGAAGAAAGCTCATAGGAAGAGCGGTAACGGCGACATACTGTCCCTATCGCCCCGACTATGACGATGTGGTTAAGTCAATCGGCAGAGCAGAGGGCAGAACAGGTACATACAATCAGTGGGTTATAGACAGTCTCGGAGAGTACGATGTTCCCGTAATAGATATGTATGACAAAATATACAAGGGAACTTTTCTGGGCGGTAATCTTACCACTGCTATCAAAAACAAGACAAAAAACGAAAACGGCGGTGCCGTTATCTGGGGCGGTGTGAGAGATACTGAGCAGATGAAAAAAATTGAAGATACTCAGGTGTACTTCCGCGGAATAGATCCCACTCCCATAAGAGACTTTGTTATGACGGGATTTAATACCGTAACACGAATCGGCAATGCGGTATGCCTTCCCGGTGATGTTGTTTTCGGAGCAGGCGGCGGAGTTCTGTTTATCCCTTCACACCTTGTTGAGGAGGTTGTGGGCGGTGCCGCAAAGACTCAGGTTAAGGACCTTTTCGGCTTTGAGATGATAACCTTAAACAAGTTCACCACTGCCCAGATAGACAAAAACACCTGGACAAAGGATATGCTTGACCTTCTTATGGAATTTATAGAGACCGATGACCGTGCGGCAGAGTATCGCGGACTTGACTGGTCTCAGGAATACGATTTTGCAATAAACGGAGATCCCAACGACACACAGTCTGCGTTGTAATGAATAAAAGCCATCGGAATGGAACTTTTTCCACCGATGGCTTTTTGAACTTTTATTTGTTTATAAGCAAAAATCCCAGTATAACTGGAAGCAGATAGTCATCGCATCCGTCTGACAGTACAAGGATAAGGAGACCGATAAGTATTATATCGTCGGTTTTAAGTCCCGACAGTATGCCGAGAGGAGAGCCTGCCACAGCAATTTCTCCCGATGCGGGTGCTTCCTGCGTGATTTCTTCCGGCTCTTTTTCGTGAGTGTCAGTTTCGGGTTGAGGTTTTTTTGCCCGCTGTTCGTAGTTGTCATAGTATCTGGTATACATAGCTACTTCCTTTCGTTACGCATTACTTCCGTAAGCTTGGTGAGCTTGAGTATCTGTATTGCCCTGTCAATACCGCTTGCCCGTCCGGGACTCATAAAGGGGCGAACGGCATTAAGCAGGTTTATTCTGCGGTCATCGGTGCGGCTAAGGACGGACATCATATTTGCCACACTGGATTCCAGCTCTCCGCCGTTTGGGTTTTCACTTTCGGGGGAAACACTCCCTGCAAGACCTTTCAGTGCATCGGGGTTCTGCAGAAGATTTCCAAGGAGCTTTGTAAGTTCCTCGTTCATTTATTTGCCCCCTTTCATTATTTCACGGGCTTTTTTGAGTATTGCGGGATTGGAACGGAGCATATTTTCTATTTCTTTTTCGCTGAGGGAGTCAAGCTTCCTTGCTATGTCTCCCATGCCAATTTCTTTTAATTTATCCATAACCTGTGCTTTGTTGAAGCCATCCATAAGGCCGTCTGAATTCTGTGACATAAAAAAACACCGCCTTTCTGCTAAATAATATGCATAAGGCGGCATTTTTATGTTTTTCATTTTGCATTTTGCACTTTGCTTTTTGCATTTAATATGCTTTCGTATATTTTAAATTTTACTTGGAATCCATTCTGCTTGACTGCAGCATAAGTTTCCTTGTCAAGATTTTCCATAAGAAACTCGCGGGCATCTGCCGTGGCGGCAACTGTCTCACGGGTAAAGCACAGGGGCGGAAACATTACACACCACCAGTTGTCCCCATTACCCTCACCGATTTCCACGGTAAGAGCCTTGTATGTTCCTGCAGGCAGAGTTATGTCTCCGTATGATTTGGTGGGAAAGGGGCTTTTACCAAGACCAACTTTTACAGGATAGCTGTACCCCTGCTTTGCCACTTCGTTTTTGGCACAGACAAGGATTTCATCCAGATTATCTGCAATTTTCGTTTCTGCTTCCTGTGCGTTACTACAGTCAGTTGCCAGATTTCTTACCTCGGTAAGGATTGCATCCCTCACACATAACTTAAGCTCCTGATCTGCTTCGGTGTTGCTGTTGGCTCGCACATGGAGGCGTATCACTTCCTCCGATACTGCACTCTGGGTTTCGTAAGCACCAATGAGGACTGTCACCGCAACAACCATTCCGACAAATATGGGGAGAACTATTTTCTTCATTATATAACCATTCCTTTTGCAAAAAAATTCCGGTGATGTTATTATCACCGGAAAAATGGTTTTTTATTCTAGTATTTTTAAATGGAGTCGTCATTGGACTTTATTCTGCCAGAATAATATCACTGCGCAATCCGGATACTTCCTTGAGTTCCGGAGTAAATCCTCCGGCGCTGAATAGTATATACCATGTTTTTCTGTCAGACTTATTCCAGGAGACACTGTCGGCTTTCCTTTCCAATTCGGAAAGAATATTTATTCCAACAGGTTCATTCCAGTATTTACATTCCCCCAGTATCAGATTTTTTCCGTCAGGATCCAATGCGGCTATGTCAATCTCGGTATTGCCGTCCCAATATCTGCCTGCTTTTGAGAATGTAAAAGGCCAAGCTCCCGTGGCATTCATTTGCCACATTTTTTCTCTGCAAACATCTTCGTAAACAAAGCTTACCTGTCTGCTGACAAAGCCTTTTTGAATTTTATCCATTACTATCAGGCTGTTATCGCTTTCCAAAAAGCTGAGATTCGGATAGACAAAAGCAAACCAGAATTTAATAAAATTATCTTTTATCCTGTATAACCCTTTTTTGCTTTTTTCGGGATTTTCTTCAGTTATTGGAACTTCACGCTCCAGAATATCCAAGTCTATTAGGGTTTTGAGATATTTGGTCAATCTTGTCTGAGGCAACTCCAGCGATGATGCAATTGCAGACAATTTGCTGTTGCCTGCAGCGATGGTTTTTATAAGTGAAAAATAGCTTCCGATTTCTGACACTTCCTGCTGAAGCAAAAAGTAGGGTTCATCATACAGATAGCTCGAAGGATTCAGAACATGTTTTTTTATGGCAGAGTAGATATCCTTTTCCTCTCGGAATGATTCTATATATTTGGGAACTCCACCGGTAACAGCATACATTTCTATAAGGTCTTTGCCGTCTTTGTGGGGAAAGAAATTTTTGTAATACGAAAAAGGAATTTGCTTCAGACGGATTTGTGCTGTTCGTCTTCCGTAGAGGGGACTGTTGTATTTTAATGCCTGTTCTTCCATCATAGTTATTAATGAACCGCAGAGTATCAGCATAACAGACTTGTCTTTGAGTATGCAATCCCATATACGTTGCATTATAGAGGGGAATGCACTGTTGGATTTGCCTATATACTGAAATTCGTCAATGACTATTATTGGTTTGGTTTCAAATTCTGTGTTTGCTATAGCTTTAAAAACGGTATCCCAGTCCGATATGTTTGCATTGCGAAGCAGGTCGCTTTTTATAAATTCCGCTGCCTTTTCTTTAAAAAGATTTCTGTTTTGAGCTTCTGATTCCTGACTTGCCAAAAAGAAAAGAGCATTTTTTCCTTTGATAAACTCTGATATGAGAGTTGTTTTGCCAACACGTCTTCTGCCGTACATTATAACAAGAGAAGAACCTTCCCGATTGTATTCATCTGTCAGTGTTTCCATTTCATGTTTTCTGTCAATAAATTTTGCCATATCTTATTCACCACACCTTCTGCTTGTATTATACCACAGATTATTATAATTTCAAGTATAATATGTAATTATTCCAAGGTTTTGCCCAAAAAAGTTTCTTCGTATTGTTTCGACATAATATCATATGCATTCTGTGCTTTTTTTTCGTCTTCAAATATTGCAAACACTGCCGAACCGCTTCCGCTCATAAGGGATGCCTGTGCTCCGAGGGAAAGAAATTCTTTCTTTATATTTCCGATTACGGGGTGCATACGTAATATGCTTTTTTCAAAGGTGTTGCCCATAAGGGAATAAAGCAGGGTAATATCCCCCTCTGCCAAAGCACGGCAGGCAAGAGAAGTGTCGGGATGGTCTGCATCACCGAGATTGACCGATGCATAAGCCGCAGGGGTGGATACTGCCACAGGAGGCTTTGCAATTACAATGTGTTTTTGGGGAAGGCTTGCAAGCGGAGTTATTTCGTCACCTATGCCCGTTGCTCTGGCGGTACTTGTCCCAAGAAAGAAGGGAACATCTGCACCAAGATTTGCCGATAGCTTCATAAGTTCAATCAGACTGAGGGGCATTCCGTACAGGTCATTGAGCATTTCCATGACTGTTGCGGCATCGGAGCTTCCTCCGCCCATTCCTGCACAAAACGGAATGCTTTTTTCTATATATATTGCGGCTCCGCCGTCTATGCCCGCTTCGTCAAAAAACAGCTTTGCCGCCTTGTATGCAAGATTGGTGCTGTCGTAGACGAGACTCCCCGTGCCGGAAAGGTTTATGCCCGATGGGGATTTTTCGCATGTAATGACATCACACAGACTTATTTTTTGCATTATCATATCCACATTGTGATATCCGTCGGGACGTTTTGATACTATATCCAGTGTAAGGTTAACCTTTGCGTATGCGTTTTTCTTCATATTATATAATTCCTTTGGCAATAAATTGAGGTTTTCTACATATATTATAGTGTATCCGCAAGCGGTGTGTCAATATATCAAAAAAACTCTTGACATTTTTGGCTTTACATTATAGAATATATTAGTGCTTTGAGGCAAAAAAGGAAATATGCTTTTTTGAGTCTGCGCCGTTTTTTTACGTTTTGTAACATAAATTACTCTATTTTTACAGTTTTGTTACAACACTAATTACGGCATTGACTATGCTCTCTTTGCGGTGATATAATCATCCCAAGGCTAGAGTATTCTCTGGCGAAGTGTTAAGCAGTATATGAAAGAGATGCGGCTTACACACGAAAAAGTCAATCTCTTTCAAAAAATTTTATTAAGGAGGATTTGAGAATATGAGAAATCTCAAAAAGGTACTCGCACTCGTTATCGCATTCTCCATGATGCTCTCCGTAGTAGCATTTGCTGGCTACGCTGATGTAGATGCAGATGCAGATTATGCAAGTGCAGTAGAACTCACATCTGCTCTCGGTATTTTCCAGGGCGATGAAAACGGCAACTTCAATGCCGACAAGACAATAACAAGAGCTGAAATGGCTGCTGTTATCATCCGTATGCAGGGTCTCGACGCTGCTGCTAAGGCTTCTGCTGGTGCAACAGAATTCGCAGACGTTGCTGCAGATCACTGGGCTTCAGGTTACATCAACCTCGCTAGCCAGAATGGTATCATCAAGGGTACAGGCGATGGCAACTTCGCTCCCAACGATACTTTAACTTATGAAGCAGCTGTTGCTATGATCGTTCGTGCTCTCGGTTTTGAACCTATCGCTGAGAGAAAGGGCGGCTGGACAGCAGGTTACGTTGCAGTTGCTAACAGCTACAAAGTAACAGCAGGTGCTGCAGCTACAGCTACAAGAGGCAACCTTGCTATTCTCGTAGCTAATGCTATGAACACACCTATGATGGATCAGACATCCTATGGTTCTGACGAAAAGTATGAAGTTCTCGATGGCAAAGGCGACAGAGACTACAGAACACTTCTCACAGATATGGATATCTCCGTTGTAAACGGTGTTGTTGGTGCAAAGGACGGTACAACAGTAACCTTTACTGCTCAGGAAGCTTCCTTAGATGGTGAATTCCCACTTGGAAAAAATGACGCTTATAAGGATTACGTGCTTGAGATTGGTGAATCCAATATTATGGATTATCAGCACCAGCAGGTTGACGCATATGTTCTCAACGATGGTAGAAACGATGTAGTAATTGCTGTTGTTGCCTCTAATGTAGGTGAAACATTTGAACTCCTTTCCGATGATATTGTTAATTATGTAGATGGCAACGATGTAGTTGAATACTATGTTGATTCTGCAAACAGCAACAAGACAAAGGAAATCAAGCTCAACTTAAATGAAAAAGATGAAGTTGAAGTTACTGTTGAGTACAATAAGGGTAAAGGTTCAGTTTCCGATCTCGCAAAAATACTCAAGGACGTTGATGTTGAACTCGTATTTGTTGAAAACACAGGCGATTCAAGATATGACGGTGTTATTGCTACAAAGTACACCTCCGGTGTTGTAGACAATGTTGATGTAAACAGAGAGAGAATTACAGTTGATGGTGTTGGTACTATCAATTTCAAATTTGATGAAGAAGATGTAACAACTGTTCTTGTTGATGACAAGGGTAATGACATCACTCTCGAAGATATCGCAGAAGATGATGTTGTAGCTGTTGTTGCTGATGATGCTACAGACAGTGCTCCCGGTAAGTTTGATAAATACATCAAGGTTGTTAAACTTGCTAACTCTGTTGTAGAAGGTTCCGTTGATGAAACCTATGATTCCAACGGTGTTCATTACATTGTAATCGATGGTCAGGAATATCCTAAGGCAGCAAGCCTTACAGATAAGCTTGAAGCTGGTACAGAAGGTAAGTTCTATATTGGTCTTACAGGTAAGGTAATACTCTTCGACGGTAGTGCAGTTGGCGAAGATTATGCATATATCCTTGAAGGTGCTAAGGCAGCAGGTGCGTTCACAAATGATCAGTGGCAGCTTAAGCTCCTCACAAAGGATGGCGTAGAAACTTTCGATATCAGAAAGAATGCTCATGTAAATATTGAAAAGTATATTCTTGCTAACTTCTCTAGCGAATTTGCAGTAGAAGGTGCTAGTGTTGTAAATAAGTTTATATTTGATGATACCAATAAGAACCTTAATAAGGTTAACCCTGCAAGACTTGTATCTTACAAGCTTGATGGTAACGGCGACATCAAGGCTCTTGAACCTGTTTATGGTTACAAGGTAAAAATTAAGGATGATGAAACCAGAACTGACTTTAATGCAGCTGAGGGTATTGCTTTTGACAAAGACGAAGAAGATTCTAATCCTCAGTATAGAGCTAATACTCAGCGTATTGCTGGTAAGCGCCTTGAAGATGAAGTTATTATCTTCAATGTAGATGTTGACGATGCTAAGGCTGCATACACAACAGACATCAGCTTCCTCGTTGACGAAGCTTCTTACACAGGTTTAGTAGCTGCAAATGAAGATGCTGAATATGTTGTAATGGTTGTTGCAGATGCTGATAGCGTATTTACTTCAGATACAGGCTTTGCAGTTGTTACTAAGAAATCTACCAGTAAGGATGCTGAAGGCGATCCTGTTACAAAGATAACTTATGTTCAGAATGAAGAAGAAGGCGTTCTCACATTTAACGATGATTCTAAGTATTATGCAGATGCTGCTAAGAAACACAACTATGAAAACTTCAAGACCGGTGATGTATTCATGTTCATAGCTGATGCTGAAGGTCTCGTTTCCGAGTATATTATGATCGCAACACTTGATCAGATTGATGAAAAAGAAAAGAATTCTATGGACTTTGTTCTTACAGCAGAAGCTAAGGCTTCTGATGCAGAAGACAAGAATGGCGCATACGGTGCGTATACAGAATTTAAGACTGGTTATATCTTTAACGAGAAGTATGAGTCTTCCAGCAAGGGTCAGATTATAAGAATTGCAGATGGCGAATATGTAGTTGGTAGTGATACTTACAAGTACACATACAATGCTGCTGGCAGAAATACTGTAATCGAAGTTGCTGACTTTATGGCAGATGTAGACTACTACCAACAGGATAAGCTTGACAAAAATGAAGATGGCGAGCTTATTAATGAAGAGTACTATGCATCTCCTGTACTTCTTAGACTTGTAGATGGTGAAGTTGTAGATGTTTACACCACAACAGCAAGATTTGAAAAAGTAGCTCCAAAAATAGAAGGATAATTGCTTCTCAAGTCTTTGACTTAATAATAAAAAAGAGAGCCCTCGGCTTATGCCGGGGCTCTTTTTTTGGACTCTTTTTTTGGACTCTTTTTTGGTTTTTTTTTCTGGTTCTTTTTTTGGCTCTTTGTCAATAGTTGGGTTAAAATTAAATTCAATAACCGAATTATTTTATATCTCACCTATCAATTGTATCACAACATATTTTTTATATGTTCTCTTATTGACATAGCAAGGCAAGTGTAATAGAATAAAGAAGACGATTCAATACATAAATTATCTTGTTTTCTTCTTATCAGGAAAATGGCGGTAATTAATAAATCAAAATCTTTATGCACGGAGGGTACATTATGCATTCAATACTTATCATAGGTCAGTCGAATATGGCAGGCAGAGGTTTTGCCGTAGAGGTAGAACCCATTGAAAATCCGAGAATAAAAGTTTTGAGAAACGGTCGTTGGTGGGACAAATACACTCCCATCAATCCCGACAGAGTGACCGCAGGGGTGAATCTTGTGGAGAGTTTTGCGGATTTATATGTAAAAGACCACGACACAGATGTTGGCATAATACCCTGTGCCGATGGGGGAACCTGTCTGGAGCAGTGGAAGGTGGGCGGAGTGCTTTTTGACCACGCCTGCTATATGGCAGAGCTTGCACAGCGTACTTCCACCATTGCGGCAGTACTCTGGCACCAGGGAGAGTCCGATTGCGGTGATAGTGCGTATCCCCTCTACGAGGAGCGATTGACCGCAATTATGGATGCTTTTCGTGAAAAGCTCAACCTGTATGATGTTCCGTTTCTTCTTGGGGGATTAGGCGACTTTATTGCCGACTACCGTGGCAGTGATGGAACCGAATATCATTTTGCCAACAGTCCTCACATAAACACAGCTCTCAAAGCATATGTTGACAAAAGACCGATGACAGGCTTTGTAAGTGCAGAGGGACTTGGTGCAAATCCTGACGGACTTCACTTTTGTGCGGCGGCACTGCGTGAATTTGGCGTTCGTTACTATGAAGAATTCAGAAAGCTTGAGGATAAAAACAAGGTCTTTCCCGAAAAACCCGATTGGAATAATGCAGTAAGATCGGAATTGGAAAGTTTATAATATTCAAAAAGAGACTGTCTCTTTAAACACATTATTTTATGCTGTATGGTGTTTAAAGAGGCAGTCTCTTTTTATGTTATTTTTCAAAATACCATTCTTTATATTCACTTGGCGTTCTGCCGTATCTCTCGCGAAAGTGGTTGTAGAAGTTTCCTGTGTGCTTGTAGCCTACAAAAAGCTTTATATCTCTTATGGACATATCTGTTGTTACAAGAAGCTTAGCTGCTTGCTGAATTCGTATATCCGTGAGCTTTCCCACAAAGTTCTCGCCTGTGTGCTTTTTGAAGTATGAGCTAAAGTATATGGGGCTCACATTCACGTGCTCTGCTACGGTTTTCAGGGATATATCCTTGTGGTAATTCCTTTGCATATACATAATGGCTTCCGATATTATGCTGTTGGCGGCGTAAGTGTTTTCCTGCTTTTCGGCTTTGAGCACCTTCATCATATCGGTGAGAGATATCCACATTTTCCGTGAGCTTTCCGAAGTATCAAGAGACATCTTTTCAAAAAGCGTTCGCCGTATATAATCGGTAATGATGTCAAAGCCCGCCAGAATGTCACTTTTGTTTTTCTGAACTATGAACCAGGAAATGTTTCCGTGGGAGTAGCTTGTAAGGGAAATGTAAGCATCGCTTGTTTCAAAAGGAACCACCGATGCCAGCTCTTCATAAAAGTGTTCGCTGTCTTTTGAGCCGGCATTTCGTATGTGAGCAGAAAAATCCGAAATGTGAAAGTGTGTGAGCAGGCATGGCGAAGTGTCTGTAGGAATATTGAGTCCAAGCTCATCCAGTTTTTTTGCAGCATCATCCGGATTTGTTATATGGCCGTGTACTATATCAGAAAAGAATTCTGCCCGTTTAGTATGAAAATGCTGTCCCGTTGGAACTGCTTGCAAAAGGCACATTTCGTTGATGATTCGGTTTACTACAGAATAAAGATATTCCATATCCGTTGGTTTTGTTAAAAAATCAACTACATTTCTGCATCTCACTGCCATATGTGCATAGGAAAATATCTTGTGCCTGCTCATAAGAATAATATTTGTATCAGGCACATATGATTCGCAAAAGTTGATTATTTCGGCACATCTTGGCTCCGGAGCAAACACATCGGTTATTACAATGTCCGGTTTGCTGAGGGAAAGATGTTTAAGTGTGTCGTCGGGATTATCAAAGATGAATATTTCTGCATCTTCCATTCTGTTTGACAGAAAGTCCGAAATCTCATGGCATACGGACATATCTCTGTCGGCAATTACTATTTTTAACACATAAATCATTCCTTGCATAATATTCAAATCCGTTTTGGGTGCGTTAATCTTGGTGCCATTATATCAAAAAAGCCAGTACCGTGCAATAGATTATCTTAAAAAAGCGAACTTTTTTCTTCAAAAAGCGAACTTTTCGTTTTAATAAATAAAAAACATTAAAAAAACGAACTAAATTCAAAAAAAAGAGAATATACTTTTTGAAATTCGAATGTTAGAATAATATATGTAAAAAAAGCAGACAAAAAAGAAAAGGAGAAATGAAAATGAAAAGAATTATTGCTCTTATCTGTCTTCTTTGCATGGCAGTGACCTTGTTTGCAGGTTGCGGTGACAAAAAGGATGACGAAGGTGTTGAACTTCTTTGGTATGTTCCCGGTGATGTTCAGCCCGATCAGGAACTTGTTATGACAGAAGTCAACAAGATCCTTAAAGAAAAAATCGGTGTAACACTCAATATTCAGTTTATTCCTACATCGGCTTACGCAGAGCGTATGAAGATGACAATGGCATCCGGTGCAAAGTATGACCTTTGCTTCACATCCAACTGGCTCAACTACTACGATCAGGCAGTTGACAACGGTGCTCTTTACGATATAACAGAGCTTGTCGAAGCAAACCCCGAGCTCTATGATGTAGTACCCAAAAGATACATAGACGGCATAAAGGTGGACGATAGAGTTTATGCTTTCCCCAATATGCAGATTATGGCTCAGCCTCTTGCAGTATGGGCAAGAAAAGACCTTCTTGAAAAATACAATTTTGACCTCCAGAGTGTTGAACACATAAATGATATTGAACCCTTCCTCGAAATGGTTAAAGAGGGCGAAGATGGTATTTATCCCTTCAGAACCAAATGGGGCCCTGCATTCTGGGTTAATGCTGACTGGGGCGAACAGAAGGCAACAGGTCTTTGGTTCAACTACACAACCCACGAATTCAAGCCCAGATTTGAGGTTCCCGAATACATTGAACATGTAGAGACATTCCGCAGATGGTATCAGAAGGGTTATATCCGTGCAGATGTTGCAAGTGCCGGAGATGACACTACAGATTCCAAACAGAATAAATATGCTGTACAGATGTCAGGCTACAAGCCCGGTCAGACTAGTCCCGATAGTCAGACAAACTGTGAATATGATTACAAGGTGCTCCTCACACTTCCTATGAGCGAAGGCTGTGCTGCAGCTACCATGACAGGTATCAGCATCACAAGTAAGCATCCCGAAAAAGCATTTGAGCTTATCAAGCTTGTCAATACTGACAAAGAGCTCTACAACCTTATCTGTAACGGTATAGAAGGTAAACACTACAAGCTCAACGAAGAAGGCAAGATTATCCCCGATCCAAACTCAGGCTATCATCCCGATGTTGACTGGGAATTCGGTAATCAGTTCAATGCCCTTATAGACGAGGGTATGCCCGATGATGTATGGGAGCAGACTAAGGAACTCAATGAAAATTCAGAGATGAGTCCTCTTTCCGGATTTACTTATGATGACACAGAAACAAGCCTTGATATAACAAATGTTGTAGCGGTAATGGATGAGTATGTAGACTATATCACTCCCAAGGACTTTGAAGCATACAAGAAGGAATACAATGTGAAGATGAAAGCTGCAGGGGCTGACAAGGTTTATGCAGATATAGAAAAACAGGTTAAAGCCTTCCTCAAAGAGAACGGTATAAAACCCCGGAAATAGCATCTTTTACAAAACCGCAATTATCCTTGGGGTAGTTGCGGTTTTACAATTATAATACACATTATATTTCTCCGGTGAAATATAAAGTAGTAACGGTGGTATGAGATTATGAAAAGATTTTTTGCATTTTTATTGGTGCTTGCCATCACTTTAGGGGCAATGCCAATGGGCATTATGGCTTCCGGCGAGGTGTACACTGACTTTGTGAAAGGAAGCATAGAAGATAACCTTGTAGTAAACTTCAAGGACTCCTTCTGGCATGCCAACACCCTCAACGATTCCAGAGTTTCCCTTACGGGAATCAATTGGATCAACGGTGTGGGATATGCCGGTGCATCTATGACCGCCAAGGAGGATATACCTACGGTTGCTTCCCATTATGGCAGTGCAGGTATGGCAATAGGTACTTCAACCAATGCCACACATCCAAAGATAGAAAAAGAAGCAGATTCATACGCTATAGGCGAAAGATATGTCTTTAAATTTGCGGCACGCAACATTAATCCCGACATTTCCGCTACCATAAGATTAGGTGTGTTCAACGGCACATATTCCGGTGTGGAATCCAGAGACTTTCTCCCCGTGACAGAGTATCCAAACGGTGAGATAGTGCTTCCTCAAAGCGGAGAATGGGTTACTGTGGAGGTTGTTTTGCCATCCTCCCCAAACAGAGCTGTTCCCGCAATACGTCTTGGCTTTGTCAAAGGCACCAAAGCAGGTGCATCGGTAGAGTTCAATGCCTGCCATCCCGGTGTTCAGCAGGTCTACTATGCGGAGGAAACTGCTCACAGCATAGAGGCAGACATTGTTTCTGGCGAGAATACACTGGGTGCAAAAGCCTCCATAACTCTCACCGCTTCGGTATTCAATCAGCTTGAAGAAAAAGGCAACTTAAGTCAGGAATTTGACTGGGCTTTGCTTGACTCCCAAAAAAGCCAAGTAACCGAAGGCTACACCATTACGGATAATGGCACAAGTGCCAATGTTACCTTTGCAAATACAGATCTCAATAATGGCGATTACACAATAGTTGCCACCTCAAGGGAATACGGAATTTCAAGATTTATTCCCATAACTGTCAGGGCAAAATTTGAGCTTCCCGAGTACATTCCTGTTTCCTCTGATGATAACCTTATCGAAACACCCACAAAGTCATCTATGGTAAGCACCGGAACATCCAATATCGTACACGGCAAGACAGACGGTCTTACATATCCTGAAATATATACGGTTTGTGCAAGTGCAGATGTTGATGCACCTGCACACACCTGCTATGAGCACGGTTTCCTGTACAAAAAGCTTGAGCCCGAGGGCGGCTATGTTGCAGGCGATAAATATGTTTTTTCTGTTTGGGTACGAAACTCCGGAGATGCTCCCACAAACTTTATTGCAGGACTTTCCAATGCGTATAATGTACCTACACAATACGGTTCCAACCACGGAAGCGAAGGCATATATCTTCCCAATGACGGCAAGTGGTATCACTACAAGGAGATATTCACAATGCCGGGTCCCAGGCCTATACTTAGTGCAGGCTTGCCTGCAGGAACAAAGGCAGGTGCCTCGGTAGATATCAATCTTACAAATTCCGAACTTTCACCCTCTTATTTTGCAAAAGAGGTTGTTGCGGATATAGAGGCAGCAGCTTCAAAGCTTACTGCAAATAAGGGCGAAACAATTACGATTGATGCCACTGTGGCAAATCAGCTTGGAGATGAAGGTTCACTGGCTCAGAACTTCAAGTGGGATGTTCTGGACGAGGATAAAAACTACAAGGATAGCGGTTATACCTTAAGTGCAGACGGTGACAAGGCATCTCTTACTGTTAATACGGAAGAAGCAGAAAACATATATGTGGCGGTAACTTCAACCGATTACAATATAGTGCGTATGGTTCCCGTATCTGTAAACGGAAAGAAAGCTTTTGTGGATTTTGTAAAAGGCGAAATGCCTAAGAATCTCATTGCAGATCCCACCGCAACAGATCATTTTGCAGATGCAAGTGCAAACTACAATGTGGAGGAAACCGGTGATTACAGACTGGAGCTTTCCAGTACATTTACCGCAAAGGCAGATGTTACATCCTATGGTGCAGCTCACACCAAAGCCAGCGGTTTCCTTATCAAAAGCGGAAACACAGGAATCAGCACAGATTCCCTTCTTACAGGCGGAACTCCGTATGTGTTCAGTGCCGATGTAAAGAATGCCAACGGCACAGGGGACATTGTTCTTGACGTGAGCCTCAGTAACTCAAATTACTGGACTGCGTCAAAACCTGTGGAAACCTCCGCCGGCTACACAATTCCTGCAGGAGACGAATGGTACAAGGTTGCCGCAACCATGAAGCTTCCCGGTGACGTGGGAGCAGAATACAAGCCTTACCTTATCTTTGGCTTTGGTATAGGCACCAATGCAGGAGACAAATTTGAATTAAACAGAAAATACCCCACGGCAGATGCAATGTACTTTGCACCCGAGGAGGCATATGACATAAAGGTAACCAATCTTTCGGACAGTATGACGGTACAAAAGGGTAACGAAATTTCCTTTGGTGCCGAGGTATTGAATCAGATTGGTTCCACAGGATACTTAAATCAGAACTTTACCTGGTATGTAAGAAAAGCTGACAACACAGATGCTTCATCTTACTTTACCCTTGAAATAAGCGAAGACACAAAAACAGTAACCCTCATTCCCAAGTCAAAGGCAAAGGGCGGTAAATATACCGTAATTGCCGCATCTGATGACTATGAGGAGCTTGTGAGGTTTGAGGACTTTGTAGTTGCGGATTCCTCCACAACTCTCTATGTAGCTGTTGACGGAAGCGACAGTGCAGAGGGCACATCTTCCGAGCCTCTTGCAACACTTCAGGGTGCAATTGACAAAGTTGCAGAACTCAGAAAAAATAATATAACTGTAAACGAGGTTATATTTGCCCCCGGAGAATACCGTTTTACAGAAGGTGCGGTTTTTGGTAAAAAGGATGTTTACGATGTTCCCGTTACATTTAAGGCAGAAGAAAAGGGAACAGTAGTATTCAAAGGCTCCCAAAAGCTAAATCCCACAGACTTTAAGCTTGTGGAAGATGATAGCATTACATCACGCTTTGCTCCCGGTATGAAAGGCAAGATATACAGTCTGGATCTTGCAAAGGCAGGATACACTCCCGCGGATATAACAGATGTAACCCTCATTAACGGTCAGTACGGTCTCACAAGTCAGGGTGAATTCAACACCCTCTATTATGACGGTGTTGAGCAGACTGTTTCTCAGTGGCCCGACAGCGGTTATGCCATAAAGGGCGATCAGGAGCAGTACAATTCAAACAGTGTCAACTCAAAGGACGGTCTCTCCTTTACATATTACAGAAGCGATATAGACCTTATGCTTCCCTCCATCAACTGCGACAGATGGGCAGATGCAAAGAATTTCTGGATTTCTTCTTTTGAGCCCTACGATTACAGCAGGTTCAGATATTATGTAAAATCCATTGATACCACGTCTCACACAATTACGATTTGCGATAACCCCGCTCAGAAGCTTGCAAATGAGCGTTCGGGAAGATGGAAAGCATTTAACTTAATAGAGGAAATCACTCTCCCCGGCGAATATGCCATAGATACGGAAAATATGATGCTCTACTATTATCCCCAGGGTGCACTGGGTACCTGCGATATAGAGTTTTCCACACTTTCCGGTGCTATGATAAGTATTGCCAATTGTAAGAACATCATATTTGACTCTATTGTATTTACCCAGACACGGGATGATGCAATAGTAATGACAGATGTAAGTGATATATCAATCCTTAACTGTGATTTTACCGACATTGCTTCCATTGCTGTTCAGACTTCGGGTTCACAGTATGCCGTAAGCGGCAGAGAAAGCTGGCAGGCACAGCGTAAGAACGGTGCCAATAATGTAGTTGTAAAAGGCAACAACTTTATTAACATCGGTCAGACAGCGGTTCAGCTATCCGGCAGCGGCGATGTGGATACTCTCACAAGTTCGGGCAACTTAATCGAAGATAACTACATAAACAATACCTCCAACAAGTCATTCTGGGAGGCGATAGTTCTCGGCGGCTGCGGAGTAACTGTACGAAACAACAACATAAGCTCCGTTCCCATGCAGGCAATAAGAGCCTGGGGCAGTAACCACCTCATAGAATACAACGAAATCTACGATGTAGTTACCGAGGATGCCGACTGTGCGGCTATCTACTGGGGCGGAAGCTCAATCTTTCAGGGTACGGTAGTCCGTTACAACTATATTCACGATACCGTGGGTACAGTGTCCGGCGGTCAGGTTGGTATTTATTGGGACGATATGCAGCTCGGTCAGAGTGCAAAGTACAATATCCTTGCAAACCAGGACATAGACTTTAACTCCAACGGTGCAGGAGCAACGGTGCACAGCTACAACACCACCTATGTTGCAAACAAGCACCTTAACCATCACGACCACGCATCCCGCGGTGAGGACACAATAACAAGAGACTTAAACTATACCTCTCTTGAAGCAATACGAAATGATATTGCAGACCTTGACCTTTACTACAAGAGATATCCCTATCTTGAAAATGTAATAGGCAAGGGTAACAATCCAACAAAGTACACAAGTATTATAGGTAATCTTGCAGTAGATGTTGGCGGAGTGTATCTCCAGAGCAACGCACCAAAATATGCGGTTATATCAGGAAACACTCAGCTTGATTCCACAGATGCGTTTAATGATGTTGATTCGCAGGATTTCCGACTCAGAGCGGATTCGGAGCTTGCAAAGGCTAATCCCCACATTCTCAATACCGAAAACTTCGATATAGAAAAAATCGGTCTTTTGAGAGAATTTGCCCTTGGCACCTTTGATGCTGCCTATCCTGCAAACGGACAGTATGTTTCAGGTGAGATAGGACCTATAACCCTTTCCTGGAATACGGCGGCAGGTGCAAACCGCTATAATGTCATTGTGGCAAGGGATGCGGCACTTACAGATGTTGTGTTTGAAGACACTCTTATGTACAGCAATGTTATGCTCCCGTCACTTGAAAACGGCACATACTACTGGAAGGTGACTGCGGTTAACACCTCAAGGGAATTTGCATCCCAAAAGGATGCAGAGGGAGGAGTAAGAAGGTTTATTGTTTCCTCCGCTCCTGCAGATGTTGCAATAACCGAGCCGATAGTCACTGATTCTGACAGTCTTGACTTCCGCATTACATACAACGGTTCCGACTCGCTTTGCTTTGATGTGTATGTGGCAGGCTACTCGGATGACGGAAAACTTGAGTTTGCAAATGTGCACGCAATAGAGAATGCTGCAGGCGGCAGCTCCTTTGACATAAACAGCATAGTAAATGACAACAAGCTCAAGGGATGCACAATGTTTAAAATATTCACCTGGAAGAATGGTCTTGTACCTCTCAAAGGCGGATTTAAGATGTTTTACAATAAAAAATAAAAGGAAGGGAAGTTAAAATGAAGAGAATATTAAGCACAATCCTTATTCTTGCAATGATGCTGTCTGTAATGCCTGTCATTGGTATGGCAGAGGAAACTGCAGATGCACCTTATGCAGACGGCGTAGGGGAAATTCCGGAAAATCTCTTTTCGAACCCCAAGAACTCATCATTGTGGTATACTAACCCCACATATGTAAACAGTACAACTGTTCAGACAAAGAACGAGTGGACCTCCGACGGATTTGCAGGCTATGCCTTCAAAACAACAGGCATCGTTACAAACAAAACAAACGGTTGGCAGGTTGCCGCAGGCAGCAGATTGATTCCGGCACAGTTTAACGACTATACTGCAACCGAGGGTGAGCACTATGTAATTAAGTTTGCCGTACGCTCCCTTACCGAAAACACCGGATTCGGTGTAAGGATCGGTACATGGAACGGTGCTTATTCCGGAACCAGTGCAGATGTAAGCCAAATTATGGATTACGAAAACGGTGTTGCGAATGTTCCCGGTGACGGCCAGTGGCATACAATAAAGGGCACATTACCTGCACTCAGGGCAAACGATATAAACGACAGCGGAAAGATTCGTATGGTTCTTGTTGGTATGGCAGCCGGAACTCCTGCAGATGTTACAATGGAGCTTAATAACCACTATAAGGAAATCCCCGATGATGTTCCTTACTTTGCAAAGGAAGAGGTTGCACAAATCAACCTCGAAGCCGATAAGGATGTTGTCGAAGCAGGTGACACAGTTACTCTTACTGCCGAGGTGTTAAATCAGATTGGTACTCAGGGTGCTATCGACCAGGAAGCGATTAACTGGTATGTAACAAATGAAGAACGCACCGAGAAGATAGAGCTTGCAAATGCATTTGAATTTGACGGCTGTGAAATGACAGTCGGCACAGGTGCTCCTGCAGGAAACTACTATATAGTTGCAGAAAGTGCGGATAACACCGATGTGAGAAAGGGTGCAGCCATAACTGTCAAGGAACCCGTTAAGGAGGACTATGTTCCTGTTGACACAGAGGACGGCAAGGCTTACGACATTACTCTCACATGCACAAGTGAGGAAAGAGAATACTACACATCTTTAAACGAGCTTACACTTACAGCTTCCCTTGTAGACAAGGACGGAAAAACCGACGGAATAGACCAGAACGTAAGCTGGATAATTCTCGATTCCGAAAAGAGAAACGAGGTTACAGACGGCTTCTTTACTGCATCCGAGGGCGGCAGCATCACCGTTAACTTCGATGCGGCACTTCCCGAGGGCACATACTATGTTCGTGCCTATAAGGATGGGGACGTAATGTTCGGTAAGAACTTCCCTGTGGTTATAGACAACACATATATTCTCAGAGATATTATTGAAGAAATTAATGATAATGACGAAAACTTAAAGGAAAATCTTCCCAAGTATCTTCCTTATATAGATGCAGAAAATGAGCTCTATGACGAAACAGACAAGGACAATTTTATTACTGTTCTTGCATCTATGGCAGAAGAGGAAGAATTTACTGCAGATAATCTAAAAGAAAGATTTATGCTTGCCTGCATAATTTCTCTCCACAATATACCTTCCGAAAATGCGGAGCTTTTCGAGGGAACATCCTTTGTATACGAAAAAGAGCTTGGACTGGATAAAATTGCAGATGGCGGCTCCGACCTTTATTCCAAGGTTTATGCAGAGGGCATTACCGATGCAGGAAGAGAAAAAATAAAAAATGCTGTATCAATGGCAAAAACACAGAAAGATTTTGTTGATACATTCTGCAAAAGCACACTTCTTTGTGCAATTTCCGACAGTACATATCTTGGTACAAACTATGTAACAGAGCTTCTTACTAAGGAAAATCTGGAAGCCGCAGACATAGAGGCTGAGGGCTATCTTGCATCCGAGGCAAAAGAGCTTTATGAAGATGAAATAGCTCACAACACTCTCACAAAAGCACAGCTTGAAGAAATCCTCAAAGAAGAATATGAATATGAGGAGGAAACCTCCTCAGGCGGAAGCTCAGGCGGTTCAGGCAGCGGCGGAGGCCGTGGCGGCAGTGTGTCTGTTGCAGGTCCCGCGGTAAGCGTGCCTGTTGCTCCCAAGAATGAAGAAACCAAGGAAGACAAAGAGGACAAGGATATAAGCTTTAATGATGTTGACGAAAAGCACTGGGCATTTGTAAACATTCAGTTCCTTGCAAAGCTTGATGTCCTTAAAGGTGACGACAAAGGCAACTTCAATCCCGAAAAAGAGATTACAAGAGAGGAATTTGTAAAGGTTCTGGTAGAGGCATTTGACCTTGCCGGATCGGCAGATGTTTCCTTTGGCGATGTAAAGAGCGGTGCGTGGTACGAACAGTATGTAAAGACCGCTGTTGCAAACGGCATCATAAACGGTAAGGCAGACGGCACCTTTGGTGTTGGCGAAGCTGTAAGCCGTGAAGATATGTGTGTTATGATAGCCCGTGTTCTCAAAATGGGTGAGGATGCAGAAGGCTCTCTAGGTTATTCCGATGAGGCCAGCATTGCTCCATATGCAAAGAACGCAGTAAGCTATTTGAGCATGCTCAGTATGATAAACGGAATGCCCGATAACACCTTCCGTCCCAAGGATGCATGTACCCGTTCTCAGGCGGCAAGAGTTATTGCAGATATTCTCAACTATAATGTAATGGAGGTAAACGGCAAATGATGAAGAGAATACTATCCTTCGCACTGGTACTTTGCCTTGTACTTGGCCTCGCTCCGTCCCTGGGTGCTTTTGCCTTTGATGCAGAAGCTTCCGGATATACAGAGGCAGAAGGACTCTTTATGAGTCTCGGCATTATTGACAAAGACAGCTATGAGCCCATGTCAAAGCTCACCAGAGCAGAATTTGCATACATAATTGCAAAGACTGCAAGACTTGTAGATGATGATATAACAAGCGTATGGCAGGAAGAGAATTTCGGGGATATTCCTCAGGGCACAGTAGAGCCCGCCACATCAATGTTTGATGATGTGGACCCTGCAAATGAGTACTACGAAGCTATAGCCGCAGTAAAAACTGCAGGATATATGAACGGCGTGGGAGAAAATCTTTTTGCTCCCGACCTTCAGCTTATCACATCCGAAGCGGTAAAGGTTATTGTAGATACCCTTGGCTACGATGTTATGGCAAAAAATTACGGCGGATATCCCGATGGATATCTTACTGCCGCAAACAAGCTCAAGCTCCTATCCGGAGTTGGAAGTGCCTACAATGAATTTATAACCAAGGGCGACCTTTTTGCAATCCTCGGCAATGCTCTTGATGTTGGTGTTGGCGAATTTGTGGGCATCAGCGATGACTATCTGGAAATCAAAGGAAGCAAGGAAAACTCCTTTATGACCGAGGTTATGGGTATAGCCAAGGTAGAGGGAAGAATTACCGACAACGGTATTACCGCAGTCAACTCCTCCACAAAGCTCGACAGCGACTATATGTCAATTGGCGGAATTAAGGTAATTCACTCCAAAAACACAAAGAAATTCCGTTCCCTCATAGGAAGAGAAGTTACCGCTTACTATGACATTACCGATGAAACCAAGAATATTCTTGTTCATGTGGAAGATGCCGACAGAGATGTTACAGAAATATCTGCGGATAATTTTGCTTCATACAGCAATGGTGTAATAACTTACTATGACGGCAAAAAGAATGTGGATATCAACATTGGAAAAAATGCCCGTATGATATACAATGGTGCATATCTGGGCAACTACACAGCTTCTGATTTTGATATTGAAGACGGTACCGTAACCGTTATTGATGCATCGGATATAAATCTTGTGATAGTTGAAGATATGAAAAATATTTTTGTATCTACCGTAACCGAGACTTCCGTATATAGCAAGCTCAGCTTTGCCCCCATCGGAGACGAAATAAAGTCAATAAACCTTGAAGAGGGTGAGGAGTTTGACAATATCGACATCATAAGTGCCGATGGCAAGACTCTTACTGCATCCGATATAGGTGTTGGCGATGTGCTTTCCGTTGCGGCAAGCAAAAACGGTGAATATGCAAAAATAATAGTTTCCGAAAAAGTGCTTTCCGCCTCTCAGATTATTTCTTTTGACGGAGAAAATTACGAAACTTCCGAGGGAGAAATCACAGCATCCCAAGCATATACAAAGGCTATCAACAAAAATGATCCCGAATTTAACGCTCTTCACGATATCTACCTTAATGCTTACGGCAAAATCGTATGGGTAGAAAAGGCAGGCGAAGCTGTTTCCGACAAGGTTGCAATTCTTCTGGATGCGGCAGACGGCTCCAACGGCTTTGCAGATGATTTTGCAGTTAAGTTCTATACAGACAACGGCAAGATTACAGTATATAAGCTCTCTGACAAGCTTACATTAAACGGAAAGAAAATTGATGTTAAGGATGCCCTGTCTACCCTCAAGGCAGAACAGGCAAAACCCGTTCTTTATGTGGAAAAAGACGGCATTGTGACAAAAATTACAACACCTGCTCCCTACGGTACAGACGGTTCCGTCGATAAACGCGGTTGGTACAAGGTAACTCACGACATAGAACACTATGAACAGGGAAGCCTCTCCACAAACGACTGGAATGCATACAGATGGAAGTACTACTATATCTACTCCAATGCAGGTAACGGTGCGGCATACACCATCCGTACAGACGGAAGCCAGACAGGTCCCCGTGCATCTATACTTACTCATAATGCAAACACAAAGTTCTATTCTGTTCCTACAAATCCCGACGATTTTGACAATGACAAGTTCTTTAGCATAGTAACTAAGCCTTCTTTCCCCGAAAACGCATACTTTGCAATAGACGGTTATTCCAGAACTGCAAAGAACCCCAGCCCCGAGGTTATGGTTCAGAGAAAGAACGCAAAGGGAAGCGGTACTCCCGGCGAGAGCAGTGCATTCCTTATTACCAAGGTTAAGAACGGTGTAAATGTGGATGAGGATAACATTGTAATTCTCGAAGGCTACGACATCAAACAGGGCAGTGCCAAGAAGAACTCCCTCAAGGTAAATGTTGATGCAATAATGCTTGACGAAGAAAATGAGGAAATTGACGTAAGTCAGAATGAGTCGGCAGTCGGCCCCAGAACCTACAAGGAGCTTGAAGCAGGCGATATCATCCGTTACAGCACAAATGCTCTTGGCGAAATCAACACAATGAGAATATCCTTTGACTACAACACGAAGAATGCATTTGAAAGAAGCGGCGGTTATCACACTGCATCCTACGGTGCTGTAATGAGTGTCAATGCCGATGCCCTCAAGGTTGTAACCGGCGGTCTTTTACCCGAGAACTTTGATTACAGCAGTATCGAAAATGTTACATCAACCAGAGTATATCCGCTTCTTCCCAGCTCTGTTGTAATAATTGCAGAAAAGGATGCAAGAGGCTCACTCACATTCCGTATGGGAACAGCAGGGGACATCATAGCATACGAAAACACTCTTGTTCCCGGAGAATATGACAATGTTGCCACAGTTGCTCACTGGTTCGGCGGATTTTTGGCTACTGTTATATACAGATAATGAAAGGTGCGAAATAATATGAAAAAATTACTTGCAGTTTTTCTTGCATCGCTTATGATTTTTTCTGCTATTCCCACTTTTGCATCTGACGGTGTGACGGATATCTATGTATCCGTCACATCCGGAAGCGACAGTGCCGTTGGCAGTGCACAAGCTCCCTTGCGTTCAATAGAAGCGGCGCTCAGCATTGCAAAAAATGAGCTGGCACTGGGCAAGGCCGTAAATATTATTTTAAGAGGCGGCGAATACAGATTAAATAATGTAATAACTCTCAATAATACCTATTCCGGTGTATCTGCAGAAAAACCCCTCACCATCAAAGGCTTTGAGGGCGAGGAGGCAGTGTTCAAGGCATCACAGGTGATAGATGTAACAAATGCACAGCCTGTTACCGACGAAAAGGTACGCGAGAGACTTTACGAGGATGTAAGAGATAAGCTTATTGTGGTTGACCTTGGTGCTCAGGGAATTGATTCAGGACATATTTTCCAGTCCCACAATGTCAACAACAACTATCAGTTAAATCAGAATACAGAGGGTAACTTCCTTAAGGCTTCTGAATACAACTGTGTGTATGTGGACGGCAAGGAACAGTCGCTCTCCCGTTGGCCCAATGACCGTCACTACGCAAGATGGACAAAGGCGTTAAACGACCAGACCTTCTACTACGAGGATGCAGAGCCTTCCCGATGGACACAGGCTAAGGATTACTGGTATGCAGGATTTCCTACATATGACTATTCTTTCTCCAGAATGAGCATAAAAGAAGTTAATCCTGAGGAAAAGACAGTTAAACTCATAGATAAGCCTGTCGGTGCTCTCACAAGCTATATGACAAGACGCTGGGCGGCATATAACCTCTTGGAAGAGATAGATGTCCCCGGAGAATTCTACATAGACAGAGACAATATGCTCCTCTACTTCTATCCCCCATATTCCTTAAAGGATGCCAAGGTGGAATTATCCATAGCGGAGACACCTGCATTTCTTGTGGACGGTGCAAAGAATATTATCTTTGAAAACTTAAACTTTGACCAGTTCAGAGGAAACGCATTCTACGCAAGAGATGTAGACAATGTGGATGTAATTAACTGTAATTTCCAAAATATCGGTGTAAATGCTATTAAGTATGCCGGCGGTGTTCCTGCCGAAACAGGTAAGAACCACTGGGCAAAGCAGAGCAAAAATCAGTCCTTTAATTGTGACATACGAGGATGTAACTTCTACAACTTGGGTATGGCGGCAGTGGATATGGGCGGCGGTGATGTTGACCTGCTTATCCCCTCCAACAACGTAATTGAAGACAACTTCATAAACCGCGTTGCACAGAGGAGTATGTGGGAGGCAATATCAGTCCGTGGTATGGCAATAACAGTCCGTAATAACAACTTTTCCAACGGTACAGGCAATGCCATAAGACCTTGGGGAAGCCAGCAGCTTATTGAATACAATGAGTTTTCCAGCTTCACCAGAGAAAACGACGACTGTGCGGCTATTTATTTCGGCGGAAGTATGCTTTTCCGCGGAACGCAGGCAAACTACAACTATCTGCACGATTTGCCATCAATAGAGCCAATGGTATATAACGCAAAGGTTGCTCTCTACTGGGACGATGCCCAGAGCGGTAACTCTGCACAGAACAATATTCTTATGGGTACCAAGACGGCATTTAACTCCAACGGTGCCGGTGCAACAACTCACCGATGGAATTTTGCTATTGACGTTACAAACCCCTTTAACTTAATCGACCACCAGCACAGAACAAACGAAACCATAACCATGAGTACCTACTATACTCTTGAGGAAACCCGCAACAACATTCCAAATAAGGAGCTTTACTACAAGGCATATCCCACAATGGAACAGGAAATGAGCGGTGTCAACCCCAAGAAGTTCAGTAAGATATACGAAAACATGGCTTTCCGTACAGGTCCCTACAAGATTGGTAAACAGGAACAGCAGTTCTCTTACCTCAAGGATAACCTGGTGTTTGATAATCTGGATATGTTCGTAGATCCCGACAATCATGACTGGAGACTAAAGGCAGACAGCGAGCTTGCAATTAAGTACCCCAATCTTATAAACGAAAATAACTTCTCTATGGATAGTATCGGTCTTAAGACCAAGAGAACACTGGACGAAACAACGGCACCCTTCAAGATGCTCTACCCCCGTAACGGTGCGGATGCAGTATCTGCAATAGACCACGAATTTTTGTGGGAAAATGCCTACGGTGCAACTCACTACCGACTTGTTGTGGCAAAGGATATAGACTTTACCGATATAGTATATGACGATATTGTTTACCACTGCTCAACTACTCTGGATTGTCTGGAAAAGGGCACAACCTACTACTGGAAGGTTGAGGCTATGAGCTTCTCCAAGGAATTTACAACCCCCTGGAAGTCCGAGAGTGGTGTATGGGCATTCAGAACAGCCATCAATGACGAGATAGATACATACAGTGCAACTCTTGCGGTAGAAACCGCATTAAAGCGTGCGGATACCATCCGTGAGGGCAATGTTGCAGGCGACTACAAGATAGGAACAAAAAAGAAACTCTATCAGTATGCAAATCTACTGAGCTTCTTTACCAAGGGCAAGCTCCCAATGCTTACTCAGGCAAGACTTGATTCCTATGCAGAGCTTGTTTCGGGCTATCTTTCCAATCCTGACCTTATCAATGCGGGATATATGGACCTTTCCACCCACTTTATCCCTCACGAATGGGACGGTGACCTTACGGTAACCAAGGACTATGTACTTATCGAAAATGATGAATACAAAAATCACTTTGTCGGTACAAACAGCCTTGATGCCACAACGGGAAATGTTATCTACTGCTTTGACGCACAGGTTGAGCTTCCGGAGGAGCCCGGTGCATGGATGAGCCTTGGCCTAAGTCTCTACAATGACCGTAACCAGTACACCAGTGTCAATATGGGTTACTACATAGTTCTCAAGGATAACCTCATTGAGCTCCAGAGGGTAACAGGAAGTAAAAATCAGATTATAGCCACTGCCGACTATCAGGTGGTGGACGGCAGCCGTCACTCCTTCCGTTTCGGAAGAGTTAAGCTTGATACAGGTAACTACATTACCATATTTATAGACGATAAACCAATATTTATCTATCCCGATGTGGACGGTACAGAGCTTAGCAGTACAAACCAGTTTGTAACCTGTATCTACAACGGCGGCACAACGGTTAAGTATCTGCCCTATGGCGGAATTCTTCCCGACAGTGCGGCATTTGAAGCTCACAAGGTTCAGGGACTCAAGGATTCCGTAAAGGCTATTTACGATGTGTATGCAAAGGAATTTACAGATTACGCCATAGTAAATGTAAACTCTAAGAGAATTATGACAAATAAAGGTCTCTACGAGATTTCCGCAGCTCCCGTGGCAAACGATGCCAACGAAGTCTTTGTAACCAAGGATACATTGGAAAAGATGTTTGCCGTAACTGTCAGCATGGGTGCAGCCTCTGCTGATGTAACTCTGGACGGTGTGACGGTTACCACTCCCGTTCACAATAAGAACGGTGTGGATATGATTTGTATTAATGATGTACTCTTAAAGCTCAACAAGAGCTTTACCTACGACTGGCAGCATGGAAACCTCATTGTTGCGGGTGACGGTAACCTTGTTGTGCTAAACGAGGGTACAAGACTCCAGAAAACAAAGGAAATATTCATTGCAACAGAACATCTCGGTTCCTTTGATTTCAACTGATATATATGTAACAAAATCCGTGCCGTCGACGGGCGGCACGGAAGAAAAATAAAAAAATTACTGATTGTTAAAAAATGCAACACCTTGTAAAATTTATTTTAAAAGGAGTAATGAAAAATGAAAAGATTGTTATCAATCTTTGTTGCCATGCTTATGGTAACAACAATGTTAGTACCGAGTGTAGGAGTTTTTGCAGAGGAAACAGAGACAGCGTTTGATCCTTTTGCAGGGGATTATGTTGCAGGGGAACTTCCTGCTAACCTTTTTCAGAATCCTACAAATGCTATGATTATTGCAAGTAATACACCACAAAGCCTTACACGTGCTTCATGTAGTGACTATACATCATACTATCTTCAAATTAATGAAGATTATGTGGCAAGCGGTACAAATTACAACAAAGGTCTTATAGGTACACAGCTTCTTGCCAACAATGCTGCAAATATCAGCTTCCCCGAAAAGCTCACCGCAGGCAAGTCCTATGTATATAGCTTTGATGCTATGAACTACGGAACAACCGATAGCTTTGTATATAACATGGCATTGGGTACATCTGCAGGATGGACGGCAAACTATTCTGTTGAAAAAGGTGCGGAAGGTTTTGTTATTTCTGACAAAGAAAATTGGACCACAGTAGCCGGAACACTTGTAATGAAGGGTACTGCAGGAGATAACACAGCAACAACTTATCTTTGTTCCGGTTTCCAGAATGCAAAGGCAGGCAGTGCAATAAGAGTAAGACACAGTGCAAGCTCTCATCCTTATTTGGCAGAGGAAGCACTATATGACATATCCTTTACTGCAAAGAGCGGCAACACCGTTATAAAGGGTGTTCCTGCAACTTTTGAAGCAAAACTATTAAACCAGATTGGTTCTACCGGAACACTTAATCAGGATGTATTTACATTCAGCGTATTCGGTGCTGACGGCAATGCAGTAGAAGGTCTTACCGTTTCCGAAGACGGAGCTGTTTCTGCAACAGATGCAGTGGCAGACGGCACATACTATGTAAGAGCTATCGCACAGATAGATGAAGAAACAACATGGAACAAAACTCTTGAAATCAATGTTGCAGGTGCAATAGAAAATACTGATGACCATGTAAAAGGAGAACTTAACGATAATATTGTTAATCCGAATAATCCTTTCAAGGGACAGACAGCTGGTGCAGTTGCTTGGAGTGGTCAGAATCTTCCTTCAGATGTAACTGTCGATATGGGCACGCAGTATTACACAGCCTTTAAAACTTCATCATCTGCTTATACAAATTCCGATTATTGGGGTGTTGGCGGCAGTTTTATGCTGGACAAAAATACATCTGCAAGCTTTGTTCCGGAAGAGAATACTACTTATGTACTTGAGGCGACTGTTCGCTCTTTATCCGGAGAACAGTACCTGAACTTGGTATATACCTCTGGTTGGAGTTTAGCTAAAACAAGATATTCAAATGAATATGGTTCAGAAGGTAAAAAAATAGGAACTGAATGGGAGACATTTAAGGCAACTGTAACCACGAGCACAACAAGTGCGAATGCGAATGGAATTCTCCTTGGATTAAGAAAGACTCCGGCGAATGATTATCTCATTATGAACCACTCTGCGGGCTTCTACTTTGCAAAAGAAAAAGCACACGACATCAATGTAAAGGGTGCTTCTGCTTCTGTTAACAGTGGCGAGACACTTAATTTAGAGGCAGAACTCCTCAATCAGATCGGCACAAAGGGAACTCTTACACAGTCCTTTGATTGGGTAGCAGTAACCGAGGACAGACTCTCCTATGTAGACGGAATTACATTCACCGAGACAAACGACGGTGCAAATGTTACCGTAAATGTTGCAGACACAGTTGCTGCAGGAGATTACCTTATAGTTGCACAGGATAAAACCTACGGCATGAACAGACAGTATCCAATTACTGTTACAGTACCCACCTATGACGTGACAGAGCTTGCTGTTACAACTACATCAAGCAGTGCATTCGTTGATGCTATAAGCGTAAATGCAACAGAAGATGTAATGGTTGTTATTGCAGGCTTTAACGGTGACAAGCTCGTGAAAGCGAAAAAGGCAGTTCTGACACCTGCAGACGGTGTTGCAACACTTGCAGAACTTGCAGAAGCTCTTGAAATCACAGGACTTACTGCAGGCAACAAGGTGAGAGTATTCGTATGGACAGCGGATGATTATACACCTCTTACAATGAAAGCAGCTGACAAAGCACCCAAAACAATAGAATAAATTTTGATTAACCAAGCAGACACTGGGGCTAAATGCCACGGTGTCTGTTTTTGTAAGTGAATAATTTTCCGAACACAAAACAGTAAAAAACCGAATTGTAACATCAAAAAAAATATAGTAAAATAATTATATTATTTAGAATTGGAGGATTGTACATAATGAAAAGAGTTTTATCTTTTGTATTAAGCTTAGTTATGATTCTTGGACTTATATCCGTTCCTGCATTTGCATCGGATGTAAAGACAAGCGGCTATGACAATCTTAATAACAATGCCGGAGACCTTGTAATAGGCTTCCTTGGCGGTTCCATTACCGTTGCAGACGGAGATTCCAATTCCATGGGATTCAACCGCTATGCAACGAGAGTTACCAAGTGGTTTCAGGATAAGTACCCCGCAAAGATCGTAAAGCAGGTCAACGCAGGTATCGGCGGTACAGGCTCTGACCTTGGTAAATACAGAGTAATGACAGATATCGGTGCATACGCTCCTGACGTGGTATTTGTGGAGTATGCGGTAAACGATACCCACTATTCCAGACTCTACAGCGAGACTGTACGAAGCAACATGGAAACAATAGTAAGAACACTTCAGTCCCTTCCAAAGGTGCCGGTTATAGTGTTCCTCTATTCCATGCACGATGACTCCTATGCGAAACTCAACTACACTTCAATCCCTGACCATCAGGCGGTTGCGGATTACTACGACATAGAAACTATTGACTTCTACAACTACATGAAACCCCTTGTTGAAAAAGGCGATTTCATATGGGATAAGACCAAGGCCGGCTCTCTTACAAATGACAATATTCACCCCAATGCACTGGGACACGAGCAGTACGGCAAATACATAATAAGCCAGCTCGAAAGCCGTGATATTCTCCACAAGAATAACTACGGTATTGCTCCCAAATTTGAATCCACAACAGTAAATACCCGTGATATAAAGTTAGACAGCGCAACGAAAAGCGGTATCTGGGAGGATAGCTACTCCGGTCAGTCCGACAACAAATACGAGGCAATTCAGTCTACCGCCACAGGCGACAGCATCACCTTAACATACACAAGTGCAGGTAATGACAGCGTGGGTGTTACAGTACTTCGCGGTGAGGGAAGTTATGTTTTGGATGAAGGTACAGACAGCGAGATTTCAGGAACATTCTCTGTTTCCGACAGCAACCTTCCCGTAGTTAAAAATTTTGCATCGGGACTCAGTGCAGGCGTACATACCGTTAAGATTGTAAACACTGCAGACGGTACAGAGGTTCCACACCTCAAGCTCGGCAGACTTGTAGCGCATGGCGGCAGGGAAGTCGCAGCTGCAACAACTGCTGAAAACGGCGACCATATTCCGGGAAGCAAGCCCGCAAACCTTATACAGGGAGGTCAGACCGGCAATATTATAGGCACCGGAAACAACGGTAAAGTAGGCTATACCGAGTATAAGCAGGATTATACCGGCAATGGCACTATATATAAATTCTCCGCAACTGATACAGTTACCAAAGGCAGCTGGGGCGGTGAAGGTGTTAATATAAGAAAACTTACAGAAGAAACTCAGGCTACAAGTTCGGGTATCCTCTACGACGGTTACACAGCCAAGCAGGATACATATGTATTTAAGACAAGAGTAAGAGCTCTTTCGGGTACACCAAGGATTGGTTCTGCAACCACAATAAGCTGGAAGCCTACATATGACAATATTTACAAAGGCGACGGTTTTATCCCCGGTGAAGAATGGGAAGACTACAAGACAACCCTCACCTCTGCAGGTGACGGATTTACTCTTTGCTTTGGCTTTTCCAATGCAGTTGCAGGCGATGCGTTCCTTGTGGACTTTGGCGATGGTGTCTACTACGCACCCGAAGAAGCCTACGATGTAAAGGTTGAAACCACAGGCACAAAGAACGAAGTCATTGCCGGCGGCAAAAACACATACAAGGCAGAATTATTAAATCAGATAGAAATCCCCGGTACACTCTCTCAGGAATTTACCTGGTCTGTAGTTGATGCAGAGGGTAATGGGGTTGAAGGTCTTACGGTAACTGTCGGAGATTCTTCCAACGAGGCAACAGTTGTTGCAGGTGCAGATGTCCCCTTTGGAACATATTACTTAAAGGCGGTATCTGTTCCCACATCATGGCAGAAGACTCTTGCCATAGAAGTTGTGGAAGGCCCCGCGGACCCCTATGCAAAGGACTATGTTCCCGGTGCAATTCCCGAAAATAAGGTAGTCAATTTTGAAAGCAGCTTCTGGGTAACCAATACGCTCACTGATTCAAAGGTGGAGCTTCTCGGTACAAACTGGATTAACGGTAAAGGCTGGGCAACTGCTCAGATTCTTGTCAAATCGGATATAGATACGGTTTCTTCTTACTACGGAAGTGCAGGCTTGTACATTAAAACAGTTACAGATGCCACATATCCCAAAATAGAAATGAATGCGGAAGATTATGTAGACGGTGACCACTATGTATTTATGTTTGCCGCAAGAAATGCAGATACTTCCATCAAGGATGTAAAACTCAGAGTAGGTGTGTGGAACGGAACATACAGCGGTACAAGCAAAGACTACATTCCTGTTCAGGAATATCCGGACGGTATGGTGAGCCTTCCCGATAACGGAGATTGGGTTGTGGTAAAGGCAACTCTTCCAAACCGTGCAACAGGTGTTGCCGCACCTTCAATCCGTATGGGACTTCCTGTGGGCAGTGTAGCAGGAACCAAGGTAGAGCTCAATTCATTGTACGAAGATGTACAGCAGGCATATTATGCCAAGGAAGTTTCTCACTCTGTAGAGATAGAGGCAAAGAGTGATAACAGTGTGTCAACAGGAAGCAAGAGCGTATTCACCGCAAAGCTTCTCAATCAGCTTGGACTCACAGGCTATCTCAATCAGGATGAGGTAACATTCTCTGTAGGTGATGACAAGGGTAACCCCATAGACGGTCTCACTGTTACCTCTGACGGTGCATATGCTACTGTATCTGCTTCCGACGATGTTGACGAGGGTGAATACTATTTAAGAGCCGAATATCCTAAGGATGACGGTACAGTTATGAGAAAAACCCTTGCAATTAAGGTTGCAGGTTCTGTAGAAAATACAGATGACCATGTTGCGGGAGAAATCCCTGCAAACCTTATTACATCACCAAAGAATTCATCTTTATGGTATACCAATCCCACATATACCAACAGTACAACCGTTCAGACAAAGAATGAGTGGACTTCCGATGGCTTTGCAGGCTATGCGTTTAAAACAACTGGTACTGTTACAAGTGTAACAAACGGTTATCAGGTAGCAGCAGGTTCCAGACTTCTTCCTGCACAGTTTAACGACTATACTGCAACCGAGGGTGAACACTATGTAATTAAGTTTGCCGCACGTTCACTTACCGAAAACACAGGCTTTGGCGTAAGAATCGGTACATGGAATGGCGCATATTCCGGAACTGCAAAAGATGTAAGCCAGATTATGGATTACGAAAATGGTGTTGCGAATGTTCCCGGTGACGGCGAGTGGCATACAATAAAGGGAACATTGCCCGCACTCAGAGCAGCAGACATAAATGACAGTGGAAAGATTCGTTGCATTATCGTCGGAATGGCAGCAGGTACTCCTGCAGATGTAACAATGGAGCTTAATAACCACTACAAGGAAATCCCCGATGATGTTCCTTACTTTGCAAAGGAAACAGCTCATGACATCAAGGTAACAGGTGCATCCGATACAGTTTCCGCAGGCGGAACACTTAATCTTAAAGCAGAGGTTATCAATCAGATTGAAACCAAGGGTGCTCTCACACAGTCGTTTGACTGGGTAGCAGTAACCGAGGACAGACTTTCCTATGTGGACGGAATTACATTCACCGAGACAAACGACGGTGCAAATGTTACAGTAAATGTTGCAGATACAGTTCCTGCAGGAGATTACATCATAGTAGCACAGAACAAGACATACGATATGAACAGACAGTATTCCATTACTGTTACCGTACCTGACTATGATGTAACGGAGCTTGTAGTTACAGCCACAGCAAACAGTGCATCCGTTGATGCCATATGCGTAAATGCTGATGAAAATGTTGAAGTTGTCATTGCTGCATACAACACCAGCGGATTTGTAAAGGCTAATGCAGTAAAACTTACACCAAACGACGGTGTTGCAACGCTTGCCGAAGCTCTTTCCCTCACGGGACTCAGCACGGGAGATACAGTGAGAGTATTTGTCTGGGGCGAAAATCTTGTACCCTTTACAATGAAGAATGTATGGAGAGAAGCTGTAACAATTAAATAAAATTAATCGGGGACAGTAAAAAACATTGATTTGTTTTTTGCTGTCCCTTTGAAACTTTGGGAATAGGAAAAAAGAATCAGAATGAGCAATCTTTTTTACATTTCCTTGCTATATACAGGTATTTTTTCAAGTAACTTATACATTCCCATATACACCAGCGTTCCCGCAATGGGAGAAGAAAACCACCATGCAACACATGCCGAAATTGCAGGTTTAATGATAAGAGAAACAAAGTCTATTTTAAGTCCTGTAACCCTTGAGGCTTTGCCGAGACTCAGTGTAAGGTTAAAGATTTCGCTTATGTACAGCATACATATGTAAAAGTGCGGTCCGTACCTCGGCATAAAAACAAAAATGGCAGTTACCCGAAGCATGGAATCTATGATGTTGTATCTGAGAGAGGCATTCTGGAGATTGAGACCTTTGAGAATACTGTCGGCAACCGTATCCATATACATAGGAACACAAAGAAGGGAAATCATTTTCAGGTATGAGGAAACACCCCTTTCCTCAAAAAAGCTCTCTGCTATAATGCGGTGATGCTTAAAAAGCATAAGTGCTATGAAAAAGGCAAACATAGTGGTGGTATTTAGCGAAAGGGAAGATACATATCTTATTCCGTTTTTGTATCTTTTTGCATTCATTTCGCTCATTTCGGGAACAAGCATGGAGGAAAATGCCTGAATAAAAACCGTAGGAAAAAGCATCACAGGCATAGCCATGGCTTTAATTATTCCGTATTCTCCCACAGGGTTTGCAACTCCGTATTTTGCAAATTGCAGAGGTATCATAAGGTTTTCCACAGTTACAAGCCCCGTTCTTAAGTATGAACCCAGTGCTATAGGAACACATATGGAAAAAATATCCTTGTAGCTGCATTTTTTGGGTTTCAGAGTTTCCCGAATAGTGTAGAATATGTACATCAATACATCGGGGAACACTGCAAAAACCGTTGATGCGGCACAGCCTGCAATGGGACACATGTAGTTTGGCAGAAGATTTTTTTTGAGGAAAACAAGTGTCACGACAATTCCCACAGCCTCTTCCGTAACGGTGGAGAGTGTGAGTGTAAACGCCCTGCGCTCCGCTATGAAGTACCCCCGTATTACGGAGGATATCCCCATAAAGGGAAGAATTACAGACAGAAGCCTTATGGCATTTTCACTTCCTGCAGTGCGGATAAAACGGGCATTGATAAATTCTGCACCAAAAAAGAAAATAGCAAATCCCACAAAGGACATAGCGAGAGATATGGAGAGACACTTCCTTATTATATCACGGCTGTTTAACCTGCCCTCCGACACCAGCCTCGTAACGGCAAAACCTGTTCCTGATGAGGCAAAAGTTATTCCGAATGTAAAGACGGAAAAAATGAGATGATAAACCCCCATGGCATCACTGCCTGCAATGGCAGATATGTATATGTTGGATGCCATTCCCATAATTCTTATTATGAGCATGGATGATGACATGATGAGCACATTTTGTATGAATTTCTTCTTTTTCAAGCCTTTATCCCCTCTTGATTTGCAATGTATTTAAGAAAAAATTAAAATCTCATTAAAAATTTTACAAATTACGGTTTTATTTTCATTATATGTATGTTATACTGAAATATAGCTGTTTAAAAATTTTTTCAGGGAGAATGAAAGATATGAGTACTGACAAAAAACAAAGCTTTATGAAGGGCGCACTCATACTTATGATAGCCAATATACTTGTAAAGATAATAGGGGCGGTATTCAAGATACCCTTAAATCACCTTTTGGGTGACGAGGGTATGGGATATTTCGGCATTGCCTATACTGTGTATAACTGGCTCTTTATCATAGCCACGGCAGGGATTCCCGTTGCCATTTCAAAAATGGTGGCAGAAAGCCGTGCCAAAGGCAACAATGGGCAGATACAGAGAATTTTTAAGGTCAGCTTTTGCGTACTTACCTTTATTGGTGTGGCAGGATTTATGTTCCTGTACTTCGGAGCAGATTTCTGTGCCGACAAGATGGCAAGTCCTGCAGCTGCCACGGGAATAAGAGCCTTGGCACCTGCAATATTCTTTGTGGCACTGATGAGCGTTTTCAGGGGATATTTTCAGGGACATCAGGATATGGTTCCCACTGCAGTGAGCGAGGTTTGCGAAGCGGTAGGAAAGCTCGTGATAGGCTATGGCACCGCATATCTTCTTATAAGCCGTGGTGTGCAGCAGGCTTCCGCCGGTGCGGTTTTTGGCGTATCTGCAGGGGGATTTTTTGCTTTGATATCTCTTGCCGTTATATATTTTGTAAAGAACAAGCGTTCCGCAGGAATGCATATTACCGACAGTAAAGCTTCTAAATCTGTTGGGGAAATTGTATCGGAATTAATAAAAATTTCCATCCCCATTACCGTTGGTGCATCTGTGTTCTCGCTTACTTCCATAATAGATGCCTCTATGATTATGAGGAGACTCCAGAGTGCGGCAGGCTTCGACTATGAGCATGCAAATCTCCTTTGGGGTGCATACAGCGGCAAAACTATTACAATGTTCAATCTTGTGCCCACTCTCATAACAGCTATCAGCATAAGTATTGTGCCTACAATTGCCTCGGCTTTTGCACTCAAAGATACCTTGAAGGCTCGCAAAGCTACCGAGGGCAGTCTCAAGATAACCGTTCTTCTCACATTGCCTTGTTCAGTTGGAATGGCGATTCTTGCAGGCCCTATCGTTCAGCTTGTGTTCAAGTCTGTGAGTGCCCAGGCAACTCTTTCCATTCTTGGCTACGGCATCATATTTGTGTCACTGGTAAGCCTTACAAATGCCATACTTCAATCTACGGGACACACAGTTCTCCCTGTAATACATATGGTGATAGGCGGTGTGGTGAAAATAATCGTAAACTATTTTCTTGTGGGAAATCCCGATATAAACATAAAGGGTGCTCCCATAGGAACAATAATCTGCTATGCAGTGATACTTCTTTTAAATCTTATCTCCATAAAGAGAATAATGGATATCCGTTACAAAATATCTTCTCTTGTGCTTAAACCGGCAATTTCTGTTATTGCTATGGCGGCTGCAGTACTTGCAGTGTATAATTTTGTATCACCCATAAGCGGAAGCCTTGCTACGCTTGTATCCATAGGAGCAGGCGGAGTTGTGTATCTGGCTGTTCTGTTTGTTTCCGGAGGGGTTACCTCTGAGGATGTTGCAATGATTCCAAAAGGGGAAAAACTTGTTCCCGTTTTAAAAAAATTCAGACTTATAAAGGAGTAAAGAAAAATGAGACTTGACAAATACCTTAAGGTTTCAAGACTTATAAAAAGAAGAACCGTTGCCTGCGAAGCCTGCGAAATGGGCAAGGTTACCGTTAACGGAAAGGTTGCAAAACCCTCCTGTGATGTTGACAGCGGTGATGTTATAGCCATAACCTTCGGTGAGAAGACAGTCACCGTAAGAGTGGAAAAAGCCATTGACCATGCACTGAAAGCAGATGCATCGGATATGTACACGGTTATATCGTAAAATGAGTAATACAAGCCGCCTTTTTTGCATATGTATCAAATATATAACAAAAAGGCGGGATGACAATGGACGAAAAAAGACAACAGAAGCCAAACCGTTCGGAATCGGTTCACAATCTCATACTGGAAAACAGGCGGAAGCTCAGTGTTTCCGGAGTGGAAGATGTGGAGAGCTTCAACGAAGAGGAGATAATTCTCCGTACACACGATCACGGTATATTGGTGATAAAGGGCGAAGAACTCCATATAAACAAGCTGTGCACCGACACGGGAGATGTAAACATAGCCGGAGAGATATCCGATATGAATTATATTGACCGCTCCCAGAAATCCAGAGGACCGGGAATTATCTCAAGGTTACTTCGCTGATGGTGGTGCTTTGTAGTGGATGTATCTGTATCGGCTCAGGCGTATATGTTTCTTGTAATGGTGGTTTGCGGAGTATTCTGCGGACTTATATTTGATTTGTTCCGTTCCGTGAGGAGGGCACACCGATGTCATAGCGGTGTGGTTGCCGTTCAGGATATTGTTTTCTGGCTTGCGGAGCTTGCTTTGGTGTATACTGTAGCCTTCAAGCTAAATTATGCCAAGGTCAGGGCATACGAGCTGGTCGCTCTTGTAATCGGCTCGTGGATATATTTTATGACGGTGTCAATTTATGTAGTGCGAATTCTTTCCGGCGTTATTGTGGTTTCGATAAACACAGGAAAAATTGTTTTTAAGCCTTTTGTAAAACTTGCAAAAGTTCTGACAGGATTTGTATTATGGCTTAAATCTGCAATTTTTTTGCAAATAAACAGAATTCTGACATATTCCAAAGACATTTTTGGAAAACTAAAAGCGAAATATATCAAAAAAGATAAAAAAACAGTATAAAAAGTTAAAAAAAACTTTACAATTGTAATTGCATAGTGTATAATATGTCTGTATATCTTATATGTGGAGGTGTGTCTGTGAAGCTTAGGATAAAAATAGCTCCCTGGAAGCTGGTTATACTTGCGGTAATCTGTATATGTGCATATGCTTTGTGTAACAAATATGCAGGTCTTGGAGAATATCATGAAAAAATTGATTATCTGAATGCACAGATACAGGAGCAAAAGGAATACAGCAAGGAGCTGGATAAAATATCCAGACAGTACGAGTCTGACGAACATGTGGAGAAATATGCCCGCAGTCTCGGACTTGTAAAACCGAACGAAAAAATCTTTAGAAACTACAACGACAAAAAGTAGCTCATTAGGGGAGGCATTTTTTAAAGATGCAGGTTGAGGAAGGCAGAATTCTCACGGGTAAAATTACCGGTATAACAAAATTCGGAGCTTTTGTTGAGCTTGAAACAGGCGAAACAGGACTTGTACATATATCCGAAATCTCTTTGGATTATGTAAATGACATTAACGACCATGTAAAAATCGGAGATAATGTTGAAGTTAAGGTATTACCTTCGGAAAAAAAGGGTAAAATAGGATTGTCAATCAAGCAGGCACTCAAAGAGAAGCTTGGAATAGAAGACAGACCAAAGAAGAATTTCAAGAAAAAAGAACCCCGCAGGGAGAGAAGTGCACCGCCTGATTTCAGTGTTCAGCCGGTGGAATTTACATTTGCTTCATCCGGTGAGGAGCTTTCTTTTGAGGATAAACTCAATAAGTTCAAGCAGTCCAGTGACGAAAGAATGCACGATATCAAGCGTTCTTTTGAATCTAAACGCGGAACAAGTCGCCGAGGCGGAAATAATTATTAATAAAAATTAATTTTGGTATTGACAAACCGTGCCCGAAGTGGTATCATAGTAAGGCACGGTAGGTACGCCGGAGTGGCGGAACTGGCAGACGCACAGGACTTAAAATCCTGCGAGGGTTAAACTTCGTACCGGTTCGATTCCGGTCTCCGGCACCACTTGTGTACTTTCCAAAGCAAAATATCGCAGGGTAGAGCAGTCTGGTAGCTCGTCGGGCTCATAACCCGGAGGTCGTAGGTTCAAATGCTGCCCCTGCACCCACAACAGAAAAAGCACCCAGCAGGGTGCTTTTTTGTTGTGTCTGTACGAGATCAGAATTTGGTTCACCCACTCTGTAGGGTTATGAGCCTTGGCTCAACCCGGAGGCATCTGAACCGAGCGCTGCCGGTGGCAGGAGGAGCGAGGTGAAGATGGCGCAGCGGTCGAAAAGAAGCGAGGAAAAGCGAAAGCCCGAAGCTTGTTTTCGGGACACCGCAAGAGCGCCGTCGGTTCAAATCCGGCTTTTTTCAGCTAAATTCGCGTTCCGCGAGCTAAATGTGCAAATGCACGCTAAATTACTTCGTAGCTAAATTGACCTTCGGTCAGCTAAAAAGCGAATTTAATTTAGCTGTTTCGGCAGAAACAATTTAGCTATTGCGGAGCAATAATTTCGCTTTGCACGAATGTGCAAAATTTAGCTAAATCACTTTGCATCTATATTGTTCTGCCTTGCCAAAAGAAGCGAATGATTTAGATGACATCTGAATTGTTCGCTTTTTTCAATGGTTTGAGGGCTTTTTGCAAAAAGCCGTTTTGAAACAAAAGGGAAGATGCCAAGCAATTTTGAACCAGACTTAAACTGTGAAATCAGCTTCAGTTCGTTTCGATAATTTTCGTTTGAAACTTAACAATGTGTTTTATAAGCTCTTGTGCTGAAAAAGAAAGATATTTGTTTTTCTTTCTTATTACATAAAGTGTACGTTCGGAGTGTGAAGTATCGGGCAGATACAACGAAATATCATTCAAATTTTTTGCGTATTTAAGTACGGAATCAGTTATAAAGCATATTCCAAATCCTGCTTCGGCGTAACTTATGGATGTCATAAGATGGTCGAACTCCTGTATTACATTAGGAATAATATTATTCTCTTTAAAAATTTTATTTGATATTTGGCGCATATTGTTACCATATCTTAATAATATAAATTTATCGTCTTTAAAATTGCGCATATTAACTTTTGGATGATTCTTATACCAGTTTTTATTTGTTCTTATGACATCATT
>JAZQBI010000070.1:0-2345 GCA_045545635.1 Clostridia bacterium
TTTCTTAAGTTTATTTCACAGTAACACTAACTGTCTTGCTTGCTCCGTTGACCGCAATCACATAGACCTTGCAGCTGCCTTTGCTCTTGGCTGTGATCTTGCCGTATTTGCTTACCGTTGCGATCTTCTTATTGCTGCTGACATATCTCAGCTTCGGAGCATGTCCGGTCGGCATCAGCTTCTTGCCCTTCTGAAGCTTCGTCACGCTTGCCTTGACCCATAAGCATACCTATCTGCTTACTGATTTTATTACGGTTAGCGCGAAGCTCGTTAGCGCGGCTGTTAGCAGCGCATTTTTGATTGTAAAGCTCAATAACCTCATCAACCAACACAAGCTTTGAATCTTTGAATTTTTTCTTAATATTTTCCTTTACTACATCAGGATTTTCGCAAATAAATTTAATGTCAAGCATTTTTTCTCCTCCAAAGAGCAAACTAATACTCGTAGAGTATACCACAAATAAAAAGTTATGTCAATTTTAAGGAGAAAAATTTATGAAAAACCCAAAGAAATTTCCCGAAACCCCCGACCGCACACCAAATTCCCCCTTAAAGCCCACCGAAGAAGGCAAAAATGTATTTGATTTAATCAATGAATACGGTACCTATGAAATCCAGCCCACTTGTGATAATGAAAATCAATACCCGATGATTGCACAAGGCTACAATAAAGCCTTGCTTCAAACCGACCGACAGAATAAGCATTCCAAAAACGCAAAATGGGAAAGCCAAAAAAGAGGAGATAATCAAGACCTGGCTTGACAACCACTTTTGTTTTTAGTATAATCTTTAGGTAACCTGTGGGACTTATGTCCCGTACATAAAAATTAATAATACGCGGGTATGGTGAAATTGGCAAACACGCATGATTCAGGTTCATGTGTCGCAAGACTTGCAGGTTCAAGTCCTGTTACCCGCACCAGTATAGGTGTTCTTACAGGATTTCAGTTTCCTGTAAGAACACTTTTTCTTTTTATTAGATTTTTTGTTTTAAATTGTTGCTAATCCGCCGTAGCTTGTTGTTACACCATTTCTTGTTTGTAACTGTATATCCGGTCTCGGCGGAGATGAGTCTTCAGGTAAATAAATCGAACCGATGCAGTTGTAATAGATTACAAGCTTTTGCTCTTTACCATGTGCAGTCCTTTCTGCCTGATGCACTTCAATACGGTCAATCAATTCGTTAAGTATATTCGGAGTAAGTTTCTTTATCCGGGTATACTTTTTTAATGCCTGTCTGAATGTATCGGCATTAGTGAATTTGGCTTGGGCTTCCTCAAAAGCAGATTTAAGTTCATCTATTTTCTTGGATATAGTCTTTTGCTCATCTTCGTATTTTGCGGCAAGTTTAACGAATCTTTCATCAGAAATCTTGCCCATAGCGTTATCTTCATAAATCTTTTCATAAAGGAAATCCAAATCCTTATGCCTTGCGATCAGACTTTTAAGTTCATTTTGCCGTGCATTCTGCTCGCTTTCGATAGTTTTCTTGGAATACTCTATCAAAGTTGATATAAACCTATCTTCGTCCTGTGAAGCAAATTTAATTAACCTTTTAATTTCACCAAGGACTACTTGTTCAAGAAAATCTACCCGAATGTAATGAGTGGAGTTGCATATCTTTCGTTTTCCTCGGTTGTAACCGTAGCAATTAAAATATTTAATATCGGGATTTTTCTGATTAAAATGATATTGCATATTACTGCCGCAATCGGCACAAACGAGAATACCCGAAAACATATTGCGCTCACCATCCATTGTTTTGCGCTTTCGCGTGTTGTTCCGTTTTCGTTGCATTGCTTCAAATACTTCTCTTTCGATAATCGGTTCATGCACACCCTCAAATACCATCATATTTTCAGGCGCATTGGGTATGCGTTTTTTATTTTTATATGATTTGGAATAGGTTTTAAAGTTAATAACATCGCCACAGTATTCCTGTTGATTTAGTATCTTTGTTATAGTCGAAGAATTCCAGTGATACGGGTCGGGGTTTGTGCGGTTAGACGGCTTTTTGAAACCCTTACTCTTTGCATAAGCCATCGGTGTTAAGACCTTATGCTCTGTGAGATATACGGCGATTTGTTCTGTACCCATACCGTTTTTCGCAAAATCGTATATCTGACGGACAACGCTTGCGGCGGCACCATCAATAATCCATCGTTTGGGATTATCGGGGTCTTTCATATATCCGTATGGTGCAAAACCTAACGGCTCTCCCGAGCCACCACGAATCTTATTACTAATGCGTCGCTTTTTGCTGATATCTCTTGAATACCACTCATTGAACAGATTCCTGATAGGCGCCATCTCGTTTTCACCTTCGGCTGTATCAATGTTATCCG
>JAZQBI010000071.1:0-5717 GCA_045545635.1 Clostridia bacterium
TGATATAACACCTCTTTTTGTTTGTTATCTGATAGAATTTAGAATCGGGGAAGTTTAAAAAATATTCAATTTTAAATCTCCCCGTTCTTTTTACGGTTGTTTACCTATATATGCTAATATTCCTCCATCCACATAAAGCACGTGTCCGTTTACGAAGTCGGAAGCAGACGATAAATCAATTATCAACATTCATATCAAGCGGTGGCACACCCTTAAATTCACTTTCACCATACACAGCAGCGACAAACGCCTTTTGAACAGCATCATCAGGTGAATAAAGATTTACAAACACATCAGCATCATCCATGAAATAATGGTGAATAAATGGGTATCCCAAAGAAATACCTATAGACTTTTCCTTACCTGCCGTAAAGGCATATCTGAACGACCAGAACTCATCACCATAGAAACTGGGTGCGCCCTTGGGAGCATGGAAACCTATGTATCCTGCATATATGATAAGGTCACTCTTTTCTGCTGCTTCCTGTATTTCTTCAAAGCTTTCCGGTCTTCTTTTCAGCTCAACAACAGCACCACGCTCTTCAAACGCCTCTTTCATGGCATTTAAGCTGTCATATATACCCTCTGCATGAGAAAATGTGTGTATAGTAACATGATTTATTTTCTTCTTCATGGGAAGAAGGCCTATCCTATCCCTTAACAATGTGATGCCGTCACGGGCAATTTTTTCGCTTACATTCTTGGTTTTCGAAGTAATCTCTTTAATATCCCCACAGTTTCTGGTGTAGTCATCATCAAACAATCCAACCTTTTCCTTAAGGTCAAGAACTCTACGGCATGCGTCTGTAATGCGCTCCTCGCTTACAATGCCCTTTTCAACACAAGCCATAACCTTGTCAAGAGCGTCTATGCCGACACCAAGCAAAACATCATGTCCGGCTTCAAGAAATCTTCCATAAATTTCATCAGAATCATAATAACTTGTATAGCTACCCATAGTTACATCATCTGTAATTACAACCCCATCAAAGCCCATTTTTTCTTTGAGCATATCCGTAGTCATCTTTTTGGAAAAGCCGGCACAAGTATATCTTGAACCTACTTTTTCGTCATCCATTGCAGGATACATAAAACCTGAGCTCATTACAGAATATACTCCTGCATCTATTGCCGCCTGAAAGACTGCCCCCTGCTCCTTTAACCATTCATCAAGAGGGGTATTTATCATCGTAGTTACTATGTGTCCATCGCGGGTTTCCTTGGGATCGACACCGGGATAGTGTTTGATGGTAGCAGCTACATTTACAGACTGCATTCCCTTTATGTACGCCGTAAGCATTCTTATGAGCTGGTCTTTTTTGTTTGAAAAGGCTCTTGATATTCCCGCACTAAAACGATTGTTCAAATCCGCAACAGGCGACCACAGCCAATTGAGCCCCACAGCCTTATGCTCCTCTGCTATGCATTTTCCAAGTTCAAAAGCATATTCTTCGCTATCTGCAGCACCTACAATAATAGCATTGTTGTATGTACTGAGCTTAGTGAGCTCAGGAACCAATTTATTTCCGATAGGATCATTAGCACAAATTGGAGGAATCAGAATATCCCTTGTGTTGTCATCTATCCATTTTAACAAACTTTCTACAGTAAAATTAAAATATCCGGTATACCTTGGAGACATATAGTTGATTTCGTGATTACCGTGAATCCATATTCCTCCAAACTGATTTCTGTCAAGTATCTCCTTGGCTTCGGATGGATCTCTTAGCTCATCATATGCCTTATCGGCTCTGAGCATAAGGTCAGACTGTCTAACAACAAGCGTCTGTGCAACTTTTTCACGCAATGTCATCTTATTAATGTTTGGTTTTTTCATTGATTGTACCTCTTTTTTTATATATAATTTTTAATTTTTTATGTTATTACATTTCCTGCACGGATGCATTTACCATACCTTTATATCGTGGCTTTCTTTCACTAATGTTTCTATCACGAAATAGTCGCCATATGGTGTATAATGGTGAGTTCCGTTTTGCTCTTTAAGAATTCCCATTACATCCTCATCATAGTCTATAAACGGTTCCAGGATATCTTTTAAAATTCCCTTTGCCTTAGTAAGTTTACCATTGCTTTTTGTTTTTTCAAGCTCAATAATTCCGCAAAGAACGATTGCAACTGCCGAAGTATCTATCGACTGCTCTTCAAAGGAGGGAAGACAGAAATCCCATATGGGAGCTTCATTTTTACACTCTCTCATGAACTTTTCCAGAAGCTTTATGGATGCATCGAGATATTTTTCCTCGCGGGTATAGTTATAGGCGATAGCAAAGCCATAAATTGCCCATGCCATGCCCCTTGTCCAACACGAACCATTGCTGTAACCGCAATAGTTGCTTTCTCCTATAGGCTCTCCTGTTTCTTCTGAAAATCGGAAAGCGTGAATCAATGAATAATCATCTCTTATAAAGTACCTCATTGTAGTGTCTGCATGCACCATGGCAATTCTCTTGTAGAAGGGGTGTCCCGTAACCTCACTCGCCCAGAAAAGAAGCGGAAGATTCATCATACAGTCAATTATGGCTACTCCTTTGCTTTCCGTAAAAAAGTGATCCTTAGCAAGAGCCGCATCCACATATTCGGGAGTTTTGTAATCCATTCTGCCCCATGCTCTTATGTATCCGCCTCTGGGTTCATAACGCATAGCGAGTGCATCAGCAGCCTTAATCGCAATATTCTTGTATTCTTCATCACCGGTTATGTTGTAAAGCATAACTGCATAAGGTGAGTACAGGAAACCAAGGTCATGCATAGTTTCCATGGGGGTATCAAATACTTTGGCACGGTACTTCTCCTTGAATTGCTCCGCCCAGTCAAGAAACGCCTTGTCTTTTGTTTCGATATATGCCCACAGTGCCATACCCGTAAAGAAGCTCTGTGTCCAGTTGAATATGTGTCCTATTTCAATAGCACTTTCTTTGTTTTCAAGATAATCTCCATTTGATACTCCGGGAAAATCTCGTAAATCCGAACCAATCTTTGAAATGTTGTTCTTTATTTTGTTTATTAATCTGATATCCATGTCAATACTCCTTTTTATTTCTGAAATATATATTTTATTGTATAAGGTCTAAGGTTTTGAATAGAATCCAATATGTATAATTCCAAAACATCCCCGGTATCTTCAAAAGAGACATCTACAGCAGTCGATATGGTTGTATTTGCTTTTACCGGGTGGTATGATACTTTTGCATCTTCCAGGTGGATATTGGTTTTATCTTTCAGAGCAGCAACAATACACACAGTTACATCCGCAGATGTATCGTTTACTATTTCTGCCTTAATTTGGGAAGTTTCTTTATCCAGCTTAAGTCCGCCAAGATATACTGTATCAGCCAGTGTAAAGCTATATACATCATCGCATATCACAGAATAGTTAAGATACTTTGAATTATTAACAGCAGTAACTCTCCAGTAATATTTGATACCTTTATCAAGGCCTTTTACAATAACACCGTTTTTCAGGGTTTCGCCGTCAGATACAATATTTGTAAATGCGGAGTCGGTAGAAATTTCATATTTATATGCGTTTGCAAAGCTATTGGATGACCATTTAAGAATCACTTCTTCTCCGTTTACTACAGATGCATCAAACGGATAAATCAGTTTGAAAGTTGAATGGCTTTCCTGCGGAGCAAATCCCGCGTCAACACCTATTGTGCCTTTCAAAAAGCCATTCAGAACATCGGTCGATATCTCCTCGTACTTGGTATTTCCGCTCTTTGTGCTATCGGCATTCATCTTTGTTCCGAGAGAAATTTCGCCGGTAACCATATTATCTTTGATAATATTGTTACGAGTGTATGTACCATTCATTAACTCACTGTGATTTTCCATGATGTTTCCGAACATAGCCTTGTAGGCGCTCTTCCAGTCAGCATCCGTAATGTCTTTTGCATCAGCTACATTATTTGCTGCTTTTGTAAAGCTCTGAAATGCATCTGTCGCATAGAAATCTGTAAATGAGGTTATTTCTCTGTCAGCACCGTAAATTGCAATATCTCCCATAAAGATATTGTTCTCTATCAGATTATCTCTTCCGCCTCCTATTATAACTCCGGCAGAATTTTCGGTACCTTTTGTATCAACAATATTTCCCGAAAATGTGTTGCCGCTGTGATTATCATCCCAAAAGACTGCTCCCGCTTTATGAGATGTCAAGCCTATACCTATATCATGAAAATAATTATTTTGAATAACAGTTCCATACTGTGTAAAGCTTCTGCCGGAATAAATTGCTCCGGCATCTGCAGACTCTTTTACGGAGCTGTATATTTCGTTATTGCATATGTTGTGCAGATTACCGTAATATCTTATAGCAGAATTTTTCATATTACAGATTGTATTACCCGAGACAGTAACACCAACACAGCCACCATCCCCTATAAACACACCCGAAGTATATCTGTTTCTGGCAGAATCTCTACCCGTATCGGATATGTAATTATTAGATACTGTAACGTTTCCGCTTTCAAGAGTATCAATGTTACCACAACTTCTTACATATATACCTCTAAAGCCTATATCGTATATTACACACGAATCTATATCAACATGTGTAGCATTCGATATATACACAGCATCCATGCCTATGTTTCTGAACACACAGTTTTTAATGGATATGTTGGATGCTGTGTTACTTATGAGTATGCCGTTTCCTCTCTCTGTTGCATCCGTCGAGCGATCCGTTGCACCGGCATTCTTTTCGAAGGTGAAGCCTTCAAAATTAAGATAATGCGCACCCTTTACATTGATAAAATTGCGTTCCTCCGCACAAATTTCCAGCTTGTCTTCATCTGTAAGCGGATAAGGCGGGTAATAGTATAATTTCATAGCATTAGAATCTATATACCATTCTCCCGGAACATCAATTTCTTCAATCAGGTTAACAACGGCGATTCGTGTTCCGTTCGACATACCATAATTGGGCTTGTATGCCAAACCAAGTGATAAATTTGTTGAATCCACACTCGAAACCTTTACCCACTCACCATACCAGTCCTCTTTTAAGTAACCTTCGACATACATATCCGAGGCATTTGCCCATCTTGCTACCTTGAATTCATCAGCGCCCTTAATTTTGAGAGTAAGAGAGTCGTTATTAACCGAATTCGTTTCAGCGTAACCAACATTTGGCCATCTGGATACAGACTGTCTCTCGTCGTTGAGGTATATGCCTACTGTTCTGGCAACATGACCCTGCTCAAGATTTGCAAGATAATCTGCTATTGAAACCGGAATGTTGTTTGCTTCAAGGTCAATTTCCACAAGGTTTCTGGCTGTTTCGGAAGAAACTCTTCCGAGAATATTGCCATCCTCCACTTTTTTGACGGTATTGGATATATCTATATTCTGCGAACCACTGAAGGTAAATTCACTGCCGTCTGCAACCTTATAAGTAACAGGACACTCTGCTGTACCGGAATCCTGAGCAGTAAATTCTATTGTACTCTTAAGCTTGTGTGTACCGCCTGCCACGATAACTTCTATGGGGGCGATTTTGTTTATCGTTCTTATGTAGTCACGGGCTTCCTCTATGGTTGAAAACGGGGTTTCCAAACTACCGTTACCGCTACCCGCGTAATTATAGTCTACATAAATTTTGTCGGCACTTAAAAAAACAATATCCTTGGAAAATGAACTGTATTTGTCTTTTACATAAAGCAAATATGTACTGTCTTTGACACAACTTTCGACAG
>JAZQBI010000072.1:0-4634 GCA_045545635.1 Clostridia bacterium
GATGATTTTCACTTTACACAAACAGGGTATTATCGATAGCCGGACAGTTCTTGTAATATCTGTTTTTTTCTATGTGTGCGATCTCATATGTGTGCTTATATGGTGTCCGTTCAGACTTATTATGGGCAATAAATGCTGCACAACCTGCCGTATTTTCAATTGGGATCACCTTATGATGTTTCTGCCTCTTATAGCAGTGAGAGGTTTTTACACCTGGTCTCTTACAATTTTTTCCATTGCTATATGGATTGTGTGGGAGGTATGTGTGTTTACGTACCCCGAACGATTCTGGGAGAACAGTAATATGGCTCTTAAATGTACTGAGTGTACAGACAAGCTGTGCACTCAGTATTGTCGCAGATTAAAGCGGCCTTAATACGCAGTCGAAACCTACATTCCCGCCATAACCTATCAAGTTCATAGGTTTATCCTCTTTGATGTAAAGAGAGGGACATCCCATAGATGTATCGTAAAGCCTCTGCCACATAAGCCAGAGGCTTTCGTATTCCTCTTCATACTTTTTGTATGCCTCATCTTTCATTAGCTTGGATATGCATATAAGATACATTTTTTCAATAATTGCATACAGATAGTAACCATATTTTGATGTTGTTACTATGTAGTCCTTGGACGGAATGCTATCATCAAGATTTTCTGCAATGGCAACGATATCCTCCCATAGTTTTACCGATTCGGCTTTTTCTGATATCAAAGCTTTGTAGCTTCCGTCATTTACGGCTTTTTCCACATCTGCAAAAAATCTCTTATAGTTCATATTCTGATCACGGAACCACCAGCAATCAATGGTGTTGCCTTTGTGGTAGCTCCGTCCGAGGAGTACTGCTCTTGATGACAGAATACAAAGTTCATAGAATTTTTCCGCATCGCTATCCTTCATACCGAGGATTTCGGATGCGTATTTTTTTGCATAATATTTGTCCGTTTTTGAGGTATCCTTTGCCCAGGAAGATATAACATAGGCATTAATGTCGCACCATAGCTCACCGCCGTTTTTGATTGTTACCTCTCCGTTGATATCTTCAGGATAGGGGACATCCTGCGTTCCGTTTTTGCCGATTATGTACGGGCCGTTCCAGCCGCCGCCGCGGGACCAGGTCCATACACCTTTAATGAGTGTACCAGGGGTATTTATCACATCTCTCAGGCATATGTTTTCTTTGTCCTTGAAATTCATAAGCTCCTCAAAACCGTTTATTGCACCGGCTGCTATATAGTTGGGATGAGCTCCCTTACCCTCGTATTCACGGGCACACTGAACCTCTACAATCTGCTGGTGCTTTCCTATGTTGAGCTGACCGTTAAAGCGTGTGTTACGGTGGAAGTCTCCGTCGGTATGCTTGATGCAGAAATACAGATTTTTGTGGGGCTCTATGGCGTCGGAAATATCCAAATATGCTTTTGCATTGTCCTCACTTCCCCAGGAGCGATACATTATTTCTTTATCCTTTTCCACGCAAACCTTTTCCCGCAGATATCCAACAAGGTATCTGTGGTAATCTATGGCATCACCGATAATAGGGGTGTTTCCCCGAAACAGGGGCATTCTGTATTTGGCGCCTACATAGTTTTCACCATATCTTATGTACAAGCCGTCAAGCTGAGGAAATACGCTGAACATTTCGTCAAAGAGATAGTCCATAGCTTTTTTTGTAAAAGACTTTTTTATGTCTATTTTATCATTGGTAAGAAGCTCATCACCATATTTCTCCACAATCTTTGCAGGCAGGGAAATAATATCCATCATAAAGTAAACTCTAAGCCCCTTCGACTTGGCGGCATCATACTTTTGTGTGATTCGCTCCCTTGTTTCGAGAACTTCCTTTCTTTCCGAAGAGCCTGCGGGGAATATATCTTTGTCAAACCCATCCCAGGTAAGAGCGAACTGGGCAGAATCCGTAAAACAGAAAACCTTACCCTCGTATCCTCTGGAAACAAGAAATTCAGGATCAGTGTATTTGCTTTCATACGCCAAGAGTCCGGGGTTATTGTGTACCATATCCATAGTAAAGAGGGATGCGGAGTGTACATCACCGTTGTATTCTCTTTGAGATAGTAGATTTTTGGTATAATCGGTCATTTTTGCTTCTCCCTTTAGCATATTTATGTGTATTATTGTAACACATAAGTGTCTTTTTTTATAGTGGATTTTTACGATTTAAAGGTGGACTTTTCATAATGACGGAATTTGTCATATTTCTTATTGATTTTATATTCAAAAAATAGTATAATAAATCTATATGATGTTTGGAGGTGCTTTTGTGAATAAGGTAAACATTCTTGGTGTTAAGGTAAGCAAGCATACAATAGACTCTGCTTCTGATGCTGTGGTGGAATTTGTTCATAGGGGAGAAAAACGCAAGTGTGTCTACACCCCTAATTCCGAAATAATAATGGTAGCATACAGAGAGCCTGATTTTGCCGAGGTTCTCAATAAGGCAGATCTGCTTTTGGCAGACGGTATTGGTGTTGTTTATGCTTCAAAAATACTTGGTAATCCCATTCCGTCAAGGGCGGCAGGCTTTGATACGGCAAGAGCCAGTCTTTCCAAACTTTCGGACAAAGGTGGCGCTACTTTGTACCTTTTTGGATCAGCACCGGGGGTTGCAGATATGGCGAAGGCAAAAATATGTGAGCTTTATCCCGGTATAAAGGTAGTTGGTACTGCAAACGGATATTTTGATGCAGAGAGGGAAAAAGAAGTCATTGAAGAAATAAATTCATTAAAGCCTGATTTGCTTTTTGTGTGCCTTGGTGCTCCCAAGCAGGAAAAATGGCTTCATGCACACATAGATGAGCTTGATGTTGGGGTTGCATTTGGACTTGGCGGAAGCCTTGATGTTTTTGCCGGCACAGTTAAGCGTGCTCCTGAGTTTTTCCAGAAGCACGGTATAGAATGGTTATACAGACTTATGAAACAGCCAAAAAGGGCAATAAGAATGCTTGATTTGCCACGGTTTGCCCTTAAGGTAATATTAAAGGGAAGAAAATTCCCACAGGAGTGATAAATTTATGAATGTAGAACTTCTTCAGTACAATCCCGATTGTGAAAAGATAGTCGCAGCAGCGGCAAAGCTTTGCTATTCATCATCGGAGATAGATGGCATATTGAACGGTCTTGACAAGGAAAAGACAGTAGCTTTTATAGAACGCCTTATGAGTATGGGGCACGAAAGTCCCATAGAGCATATCGCCTTTACCTTTGGTATAGAGGGTGTTTCCAGAAGCCTTCTGGCACAGTTCACCCGCCACAGAATTGCCAGCTACAGCGTGAAATCGCAGAGATATGTAAACGAGGGCAAATTTGAATATATAATTCCTCCGGAAATAGAAAATGAACCTGATGCAAAGAAGCTTTTTCTGGAAGCCATGGAAGACGATTTAAAGAAATATAACGAGATATCCGAGATACTTTTCAAAAAGCACTATGAGTCATTTCTTGCAGAAGGAATGACGGAAAAAAAGGCAAAAACCTCTGCAGAAAAGAAAGCAATTGAGGATGCAAGATACATACTTCCCAATGCCTGTGAAACCAAAATGATAGCAACCTTTAATGCAAGAAGTCTGTTTAACTTCTTCAATCACCGTTGCTGCGAGAGAGCTCAGTGGGAAATAAGAGATATGGCAACTAAGATGCTTATGCTTGTACGGGAGGTTTCACCCACGATTTTCCGTCATGCAGGTCCTCCGTGCCTATGTAAACCCTGTCCTGAGGGTGCTATGAGCTGCGGAAAAATGCTTGAAAAGAGAAAGCAGTTTTTGGGAGAATAATTATGAAAAACTATAAGCTTGTGGTAATAGAGGGTGTAGATTCCAGCGGAAAGCAAACCCAGACAGAGCGTCTCTATGAGAGATTGGTGTCGGAAAACAAAATGGTGGAAAAAATTGTTTTTCCAAACTATGACAGCGATACATCATTCTTGGTAAAGATGTATCTTGGCGGTGAATTCGGAAACAAGCCTGAGGATGTTAACCCATACACTGCATCGGCATTTTTTGCAGTAGACAGAGTAGGCAGCATCCGCTCTGTGTGGAAGGAAAAGCTTGATGGTGCCGATATTGTTATTGCAGACCGATATGTAACTTCAAATATGATACATCAGGCATCGAAAATTGCTGACGAAAAAGAACGGAATATTTTTCTTGACTGGGTGTATGATTTCGAGTATAATAAGTTGGAAATCCCAAAACCGGATTTGATAATTTTTCTTGATATGCCGGTTAAATATGCGATGGAGCTCATGGCTAACCGTCCCAACAAGATAACTGACGAAAGCAAGAAGGATATTCACGAATCTGATGAGGGTTATCTCCAAAAGTCATATGATAATGCAGTTTCCGTTGCCGAAAAATACAGTTGGAACCGAATTTCCTGCGTTAAGGATGGCAAGATAAGAACAATAGATGATATTTCCGAGGAGATATACGAATTAGTAAAAAATCTTTAATAATAGAGTGCTCAGCTTTCCTGAGCACATATGCGCTTGTAGCTCAGTGGATAGAGCACCGGCCTCCGACGCCGGGTTGTCGTAGGTTCGATTCCTATCAAGCGCGCCAAAAGCGAAAAGTCCCATTTGGGGACTTTTTGCTTTAAAGCACGCCGATAGGCTCGAACC
>JAZQBI010000073.1:0-6024 GCA_045545635.1 Clostridia bacterium
TCCTTGGCTCACAGAACGACATGGCTACGATCCGACTTGATTGTGCAGTTTGTTTTTGCCGACCTATTTCAAATACGGTTATGTCGTTGTTTTTTAAACAAAAATCATCATTAAACACAGATAACACCTCGATTTTGCAAATTATAACATATTAATGTTCTGCTGTCAAATAGTTGTGAAATTCAAACCTTTTGGTTGCTAAATTGGGTTGGATTATTTGTTGTGGGGATGTATTATATAATTACACTTTTCTCTTTCCTGCGCAAACGGGAGGAACAATGCTGCTGTCTACTTTGTCGGGAGTTTTGATTTTTAAAGATAAATTCACAAGAAAGCAGATAGTTGGCATAATTCTGGGCTTTATTGCTCTGATACTTATGAATTATTAATATCGGGGAGTAAACTGTATGTCTTATATTCTTAAAACCAACGTAAAAATAGCGATGCCTCAAAAGGCAAATCACCCGGTTATAAAAGAATTAACCGGCAACTATACATATGGCACAAATTGGCTTTTTGATTTTTGTCATGACAAAAACTGTATTACCATAGGAGAATGTACCGGAGCGGATATTGCCGATGGAGAATATGTACTAAGTGTTACAGATAGTGGCGTGTATATCAGCGGTGTAAACTACTCCGCGGTAATCAGGGGATATATTTCTTTTCTGGAAAAAATAAAATACAACGAAGCAGAGGATGTCTTTTATGCAGAAAATGTCCTTGAAATCGGTAAACCGTATTTGAATTTAAGATGTGTGCATCTTTGTGTATTCCCCGAAACAGAGTACGATTTTTTAAGAAAATGCATCCGTAGCTGTGCTATATCCATGTATTCACATGTTATAACAGAATTCTGGGGTATGTTAAAGTTCGATTGTATGAAGGAACTTTCATGGCCGTTTGCATATGACAAAAAGGAAATAAAGGACCTCTTTGACGAGGCAAGAGCGCTCGGACTCGAAATAATACCTATGTTTAATCATCTCGGTCACGCAGCTTCGGCTCGCGCCATAAACGGCAAACATGTGGTGCTTGACCGGAATCCCAAGCTTGAATATATGTTTGAGTCCTATGGGTGGATATGGAATGTAGAAAGAGAAGATGTCCGTAATTTGCACAGATGCATTCGCGAAGAGCTTATGGAGCTATGTGGTGATGGTGAGTATTTTCATTTGGGTTGCGACGAGGCGTATGCCTACGGACACGATATTAATAAGGCGAAGGTGCTGTATGAGTACCTTAATGAAATAGCCGATGAACTCAAAGCCAAGGGCAGACGCCCCATAATGTGGCACGATATGCTTCTTGAGGGTAGCTGGACAGATGGCTATGCATCAAATTCCTCCAAAGAAGTTGCAAAGCTTCTTATAGACAATGTAAGCCGGGATTTTGTTGTAGCTGATTGGGAATACTTCAAGCGCGGAGAAATATGGCGTTCTTCTGCAACAATCCGCGAAGCGGGTTTTGATGTTCTCTGTTGCCCGTGGGATAAATACGAAGTAATTGAAGAAGCTGTAGAAACTGCCGAAACGTTAGGATGCAAGGGTATTATACATACAACATGGCAATCTCTTGACAGAGGATTTCCTAAGATGGTATATGCCGGAAGACTTTCGTACGATGCAAAGCTAAAAGATAATAACGAAATTAAATTTTTCTATTGTGCTCACGTTGTGCGAAAGGCAATGCCTTCTAATGGTGAATACGAAAAAACCGGATGGACCAAAAAGATGGTCGCACCCGGACTGTGATAAAAAAGGAGTTGAAACCTGCCGTTTCAACTCCTTTAATGTTTAAAACATTAGTTACATTCAGCTGTAAGAGGACCTGCAAGTTCTTTTAAGTAGAAGAGCTTACCGGGCATTGTGGGCATAAATGAAGATGTTATGCTCTTGTCGGGACCATAGTGGAGAGTTGTGAGGAAGCTCATACCCTGCCATCCCATGCCACGGCTTAATGCGCCGTCGCAACCGCCGATGATGTAGTCAGCCTGGAGGAAGAGACCGGGTCCGATTGTGTTAGCGGAGCAGGGAACAAGTGTTGTACGGCTCTTGAAGCTTGTTATAGCATTCTGCTCAATTGTAAGAGGATTGAGCTTAGCACCGATACGGTAGCACTGCTTCTTCCATTCTTCAACTGTATCGAATTCATCAGCAAAGTGGGGCTCCCAGAAAGCGATGTGGCAAGCTCTGCCTATACCGAATACAAGTACAAGCTTAACGCCTTCTGCCTTTAATGCTGCAATCTTTTCGGGATATGTAGGAAGGTTTTCTTTTGTAGCGAAGTTACGCTGAGAAGCAGGAACTGTGTGATTGAGCTTGTCAAAGAAAGCCTGCTTCATGCTGTATTCAAAGGAAGCGGGGTTTGTGTTGGGGAGTGTGTTACCCTCAGCATCTGCCCATTCGTCCATATTGAATGTGTAAACATGGTCGCAGTTGATGTCCCATTCGTTAAGGAAGAAAGAAGCCCAACGATACATACCCATAGGACCTACGGGAAGAATCATAGCGAGCTTTTCGCCCTTTTCACGAGCATTCTTAATCTGAAGAGCGATTTCGTGACCCATAAAAGTATCGAATTCGCCGATATCCTGACATTCGATAGGATTAAAATCCTTGTGCCAGAAATCTTCTCTTTCTACGCCCTTTTCACAGCAAGCGTCCATTTTTGCAAGATCCCAGCCCTTGGGAAAGAAGTTTTCCAAAAGGCTGCCTTTGTAAGTAGATAAAAAGTCCATTTTCAAAAATCTCCTCTCAAAAATTTTATATTAAGTTTAATAACTTACGGAAGTAATCTCTTTGGCAGTACCTTGGGCCATACAAGCTCTTGAGTAAAGCCTTCTGCATACTGCACATTGCACTGAATTCCTCTCACTCTTGAGCAAGAACGGACAAATTCGGGGAAGTCAATGTGGTCGTGGTCACGCATCCACTTAATCTGGCTTTCGTGACATTCGAGCATCTGAATCTTTAAGTCAATTTCGTCTGTGATGTCAACATATTCTGTAGGGATAAAGTTCATACCTGCAAGGTTGTCCATATAGAAAAGAGGAACAACTGCCGCCTTGCCCTCTGCACCGTAGTGGGGTACACTTGCCGCAAAAGAAGCATCAAAAACAAGCTTGGAAACTTCTCTGTGGTCAGGCATATAGTCGTTGGGACTGTGTGTAATGATAAAGTCAGGCTGAACTTTCTTTATAAGAGCGATAATCTTGTCACGCTGTTCCACACTGCATCCGTTGGGAAGAAGGTCGCCAACATCAATGGTAACAACTTCAATTCCTGCAAGAGCACCTGCGTTTCGAGCTTCCTGAGCTCTTATCTCTCTTAATTCGTCGGGTTCAATAATTTCGTGTCCCATATTGCCGTTTGCAACATGGCATACAGTAACCTTGTCTCCACGCTTAACACATTTTGCAAGTGTTCCGCAACAGGAGATTTCGATATCATCGGGATGACATCCGATTGCCAATACATTCATTTGTATATACCTCCTTAAAACTTGACATAGTACTGCCTTTATTATATAATATGTCCGAATGAATGTATTTAGCAGCAATTACTCTTTTTTTAGCAATTTGTTCGCGAGGTGAAAAATGTTTGAACTTCAGTCTGTAAATAATGATATCGTAATAGAGGGTTTTAACAGCATATATTACTTTGAATTTTCAAAGGATTTCAACCATGAGCCGGAGCAGCATGATTTCTGGGAGATGGTATATGTGGATTCGGGAAGTGTAAATGCCATAACAAACGGAGTAGGGTGCACACTTTCTCAGGGGCAGGTAATTTTTCACGAACCTATGGAAACCCACGCCCACGTGTCTGACAGCCGTGTTGCAAACAGTATGCTTGTTGTGTCATTCACCTGCAACAGCCCCGTGATGCAGAGCTTTCGGGGAAAGACCTTTACTCTTGACAAAACCTCAAAGATTCTCTTGTCTCTTTTTCTTGAAGAGGCAAAAAATGCCCTCGGCAGTGTTCCGTCGGATTACCGTGACAGGAAAAATCTTGAGTTTTCGGGAGAGGTATTCGGCTCATCGCAGCTTCTCAGTTGCCATCTTACGGAGTTTCTTATTAAGCTTGCACGAAGCAGTGATGCAGTAAAGGTTACACTGAACAAGCAATCAAGGGATATTGCAAACAACTCCATATGTGAGCTGGTGTGTGAATATATGCGAAAGAATCTTGACACAAACATTACTCTCAAGGAATTGTGTGATGTTTTCCTTATGGGTAAGACTCAGATGTGCAGGATATTTCGTGATTGTATGGGAAAAAGTCCCATGGAGTACTACAATTCCATCAAAATTAAGGAAGCAAAAAAACTGCTTCGGGAAAAGCAGTATACCGTAAGTCAGATTTCCGATATGCTGGGCTATTCATCCATACATACTTTTTCACGTTCATTTAAAACCGGCACGGGACATTCTCCTATGGAGTATGTAAAGAGTATATTATAAAAATTGAAAGGTCGGAATTAATATGTTTGATATTTCAAAGGTTGACAGCAACTTTACAGTTGAAACAGAAATAGCTAAAGAAGATATTAAGTTTTACGGAATTGATAACCCTCCGTTTAAGATATACGGAGTTTTTCGTGAAAACGGCAAATACAGACGAATGCCGGAGGCTGTTGCAAAAAGCGTAAGCAATGGTGTATATGCCCTGCATACACAAACTGCCGGAGGAAGAGTGAGATTTGTTACAGACAGCTCCTATGTAGCTATTCACGCTGTAATGGAATGTCTTGGAAAAATGTCTCATTTTGCCCTGACGGGTTCGATGGGTTTTGATTTGTATGCAGATAACGTGTATGTAAGAACCTTTGTTCCACCCTTTGATGCAGAGGACGGCTATGAGGGAGTTATAGAGCTTGGAGAAAGAAAGCAGAGGGAAATAACGATAAATTTCCCCTTGTATTCCAATGTTATTGAGCTTTTCATAGGCGTACAGCAAGATTCAGTACTGAAAGAAGCTACGGAATACAAAAACCAAAAGCCCATAGTATATTACGGCTCGTCAATTACTCAGGGCGGATGTGCATCAAGGCCGGGAATGAGCTATCAGGCAATTGTATCCAGGGAATTTCAATACGATTACATAAACCTCGGTTTTTCCGGAAGTGCAGGAGCAGAGGATGAAATGGCAGATTACATCAAAAATTTAAGTATGTCGGCATTTGTTTATGATTATGATCACAACTCTCCGAGTGTGGAGCATCTTGAAATAACTCATGGGAAAATGTTTAGGACAATAAGGGAAAAAAATCCACTCTTGCCGATTATAATAATGTCCCGTCCAAAGCATTTTCTGACCGAAGAGGAAAAGGTAAGAAGAGATATAATAAAGAAAACATATCTTGATGCAGTATCAAGCGGAGATAAAAATGTATATTTTATAGACGGCAAGGCACTGACTGAGCTTTGTAAGGATTCAGGAACGGTAGATAACTGCCATCCCACGGATTTTGGATTTGCATCTATGGCAAAAGCACTTATTGATGTTATTGGCTCCTGCAATCTTTGATATGTACGAGGTATTATATGAAAAAGAATATATTCCCCGAAGTGTGTTTGTTTGAGGAAGATGCAAATGTTTATGTTTCAAAAAACAACTTCAAAAACTTCAAAAATCACAGCCATGAGTTCTATGAATTTGAATATTTTTTCGAGGGTAGCGGTGTGTGCGAAATAAACGGAAAAGAATATCCTTTTAAAAAAGGGGATATTTCCTTTGTTACACCTCTGGATATACACGGATACAGTTCTGAAAGCAATGTCAGAACTTTGACTATCCATTTCAGACCTGCAAATTTCAGCCGGATTTTTCTGGGGATTACCAATATCAATGCTTGCCTTATAAATAGTACCGAGGAACTGCGTAATGCCTTTAATATCCTGATAAACCAGAACAAAAATAATGAATTCTACGAAGTACTTTGTGAAAAAACGGTAGAGACAATTTTACTTTTGTTTTTGCAGATGAAAAAAGCAAATAAAAAAGATGTATTACCTAAGGA
>JAZQBI010000074.1:0-9789 GCA_045545635.1 Clostridia bacterium
CACGATTTCTGGGAATTTGTATATGTGGATAGCGGTACATTCCATGTAATGGTAGACAATATACCATATACTGTTCAGGAAGGTCAGATGATAACTTATGCGCCGCTTGCCTATCATATTGGTTCCGAACCGAACACTGTAAAGCTTGACATACTGAGTTTTGAATCATCATCTGAAGCAATGAGTAGTTTTGAAAATAAAATAATTACTCTTTCAGGAAAGCAACGCCGGATTCTTTCGCAGATTATCTCTATCGGAGAGAAGTATTTCAAAAAACAATATGACGGTCTGCAAATAAAAGGCATGGAACCTCGCGAGGACACAGATGATTTTGTGCTTCAGAATTTGAAAAACCAGATAGAGCTTCTGCTTATAGATATATATGCAGGAAGCGAAAGTGCAGGTTCAGAACCTAAAAGATTTAACTACGAGAATTACAGCAGTAACACTTTTGATATGTTAACGCGATATCTCCAAAACAACATTGGAGAATCCTTATCCCTTGAAGATATTTGCACCGGATGTGCAATCAGTGCAGCCACGCTTAAGCGCTTGTGTCGTGACAACTGCGGTATGTCACCTATATCATATTATATTTCATTGAAAATAGATTCTGCCAAAGCCATGATCTGCAACACCGAGCTGAATTTTACACAGATTTCGGAAAAATTAGGCTTTTCGACTGTCCATTATTTTTCAAAACTTTTTAAAGATAAGGTCGGAGTTTCTCCATCTGAATACGCAAAATCAGTATACAAAAGATAGATTTCTTACGCGTCACGAGTGTTCAAATCCCCAATTAACGCACAAAAAAAGCACCGATAAAAATCGAAGTTTTTTTCTGGCGGAGTTGGAGGGATTTCCCCTTCGGGGCCTCTTGCAATAGACGATTCATAATTCGCCTGATAAATCAGGCTCTTATTCATCGATTGCTGCGCCTTCTGCGAACTCGCTGTATCCGCCCCCGGAGGTAAAGGAGGAAGTATAAGCGCAGCAAGACAGATTCTCGATGAATTTCTTCCGGCAGGAAAGAGCTATGAGACACTTGTTATATCGGACGATAGCGTAATGAAGACCGAGGAGGCAACGACTCGGGTATTGAACTTATCTATACATTTGACAAGGACAAAAAACTTACAGGTGTTGTTGCAAACATAGCATGCCTTGCACAGATTCTGGAGCAAAGAAGTTTTATTTCTGCGGACTTTTGGGGAAGAGCAAAGGCTAATATACGTGAAAAATTAGGCAAAAATGTTCACCTTTTAGGTTTAGGCGGTGCAGGTGGAGACCAGTGTCCCCGTGATCTTGTAAGGTGGGTAGATCCCGAAACACCTATTGACGATCCTAACGTAAAGAGGGTTAATCCCAAGAAACGCAAAGCGGATCCTTCTATGTACGATATATCCGGATGCAATCGTGTAGGTAAGCGTATTTCAAACGAAATTATATCTGTATATGAAGAAATAGAAGAGTACAAGGATACTGCAGAGTTTAAACATTTGGTTCTGGATTTGGATCTTCCTCTTCGCAAGGCAACCATTTCCGACTACAACAATGCAGTAAGAGAGCTTGAATACTATATAGATAAAAGCAAGGACAAGGAATCCTTTAATTTTGAAGACAATGCAAAAATGCATGTGCATACAGGCACTATTTCGCGATACAGAGCGCAGCAGACCAAGGAAATTTATACGATTGAAACGCATATAGTTCGATTTGGGGATGTTGCATTCTCTGCCAATCCTTTCGATTTTTTCCTTTTTTAAAAAAAGTGCTTGACAAGACTATGCTTTTGTGATAGAATTTTATACAGTTTTAAACGCTGTGATGCGGAATAGTATGCATTAGCTTTCGCCTTGAGAGAAATGCCGGTTGGTGCGAGGCATTGGGAGAGTTTTGCAGAACCCACCGCGGAGCGCCTGCCGTGAACTTTTCAGTAGGGGCAGACGGGAACTCCCGTAACAGAGTTGAGATGTGTTGGCATCTAAAGGGCATCCTGTATGGGTGAAGAAGAGTGGTACCGCGGAAACACAGACTTTATAGCGTTTTCGTCTCTTTAAATCAGCGAAGAGACGGGAGCGTTTTTTTGTTGATAAATACCTATTTTCGGAAGGAGTATAAAAAATGAAAACAATCAATGTTACAGACATTACACTCAAAAAACTTTCAGAGGATCGTGCAGTTTCACTACTTTTCCGCGAAAAGTCAGCAATTGCAAGCTGTGCAGATTCCTTGGGTGCAGATACCATCGAATTGCCCGCTGTAAAAAATCTTCGTGAGGACACAATTATATACAAAACGATTGCACAGAATGTCCGGAATGCCGTTCTTGCCATACCCATTGGCTTTAACAAAGAAGATATTGCAAGCGTTTGGGAATGTATAAAGGATGCAAAAAACCCTCGTTTGCAGATAGAGCTTCCCGTTTCGACAATTCAGATGGAATATACATACCATGTAAAGCAGGCTGCTATGCTTGAAAAAATCACAGAGCTTGTAAAGGGAGCAAAAGAGTACTGTGAGGATGTAGAATTTTCTGCCCTTGATGCAACAAGAGCGGATGTTGAATTTTTGATTGCAGCCGCAAAGGAAGCTGCATCAAACGGTGCAGGTATAATAACCATCTGTGACAATGCAGGAGTATCAACCCCAAAGGAAATTGCAGATTTAACTGCAAAGCTTAAGGCAGAGGTAAATGCCAAAGTATATGTTCAGGTTTCTGACCGTATCAATATGGGCGTAGCATCAGCATTTGAGGCTATTTCGGCAGGTGCAGACGGGATTAAATGTGCTATGGCAGGAAAGGATGTTATTTTAACAGGCGAAATTTCCGATGCCATAAGCGTATGCGGCTCACAGATTGGTGCCGTAACAAAGCTTGACACCACAAAAATCCATTCAAGCATTGACGATATGCTTTCTAACATAAACCACGATAGCTACGAATCAGAAAATACCGTCAGCGAAAAGAAAAAGATTTTGTTGGATTCGGATTCCACCATGGCTCAGGTTGCAAATGCCGCAGAGGTTCTCGGATATGAGCTTTCCGATTCCGATATCGGAAATGTGCATAAGGTACTTATGCAGGTTTGCGAAAAGAAAGGTGCAGTTGGCTCCAAGGAATTTGAGGCACTTATTGCAAGCTCCGCTATGCAGGCTCCATCCACATACCACTTTGAAACATACACAACCACAAGCAGTAATGTGGCAAATGCTATGTCTCAGGTTACACTCAAATGCAACGACGAAATCATATGCGGTGTCAGCAGTGGGGAAGGTCCCATTGATTCTGCATTCCGTGCCATTGAACAGTGCATCGGCCATCACTATGAGCTTGATGATTTTCAGGTTCAGTCTGTAACCGAGGGCAAGGAAGCATTGGGCTCAGCACTTGTGAGACTTCGCAACAACGGCAAGCTCTATTCAGGAAACGGAACATCAACCGATATTGTTGCCGCAAGTATCAGAGCATATATAAATGCACTTAACAAGATTGTTTTTGAGGAGGCATAAAATGAAGATTGTATTTTCAACCAAGAATGTGAGCCGTGCTTCCTTTCTTGATATGTGCCGTTATGCCTTTGACTACGGATTTGAAGGATTCGAAATATATGACGCAATAAAAGAAAGAAGCTCTCACCATGACAGCATATTAAGACGGGATCGTATAGCCGATGCCAAAAGAAAGCTTGTGAACAGAAATCTTGCTGTTTCTGCTCTCAGAATGCCATATGCCATTGACAGTGAGCAAACTACACCGGATTTGGTTGTCAAGTATGTTGATATGGCGTCATCTGCCGGAATTTCAAATGTGATTGTCTGCATTGACAAAGAGGTTTCTTTTGATGTTCTGGACAAAAAGCTTGCCGAAGCTCTCAAAAAAGCTGAAAACACTGACGTAAATATATTGTTTGAAACAGTAGGATATCTTGCAAATACGGAAAAAGTAATCGATATAATCAATCATTTTTCCTCTGCGGTTATAGGTGCTTCCTGGAATGTAAGAGGAACATATTTCAATTCGGGGGAAACAGCGGAAGCTACAATCAAGACTCTGGGTGCATATATAAAATATGTCCGTCTTGGTGATATGAAAGACGGCAAAACCGTTCTTATAGGCGAGGGTGAGCTGGATGTGGCAAAGCTTATAAATGCACTTTCTTCTCTCAACTATGAGGGTTATATCTGTGCCGCATGGAATGACGAGATTAATGATGCGGACATAGTTCTTACTCATTTTGCCAACTATATATCGCAGCTCAACCGTGAGAAGAAGTCCTATGACAAGGCATACTACAACAGAGACAAGTCAGGCACCTTTGTATGGAAAAAGTATGATGTTATTGATGCAACATTTTCCGATGTTCTTGATACAATGGCAGAAAAATATCCCGACCAGTATGCATTTAAGTACCCCACACTTGACTATACCAGAACATATGAGCAGTTCAGACGGGATGTTGATGAATGTGCCGCTGCGCTTATCTCTCTTGGTGTAAAAGCAGGAGACCATGTTGCTGTGTGGGCAACAAATGTGCCTGAGTGGTTTATCACATTCTGGGCTACGACAAAAATAGGTGCAGTTCTGGTTACTGTTAACACCGCATACAAGATTCACGAAATAGAATATCTGTTAAAGCAGTCCGATACTCATACACTTGTTATGATTGAGTATTGCAAGGATATCAATTACAAGGAAATAGTTCAGGAGCTTTGTCCCGAACTTGCAGCCTTGGAGCCCGGAAAGCCCCTGTATTCAAAAAATCTTCCGTTCCTCAGAAATGTTGTTACAGTAGGTTTTTCCATGCAGGGATGTCTCACATGGGAGCAGATGCTTTCCCGTTCTTCTCTTGTCCCCCGTGAAGAGGTCAGAAGAAGAGCCTCGCTTGTTAAGCCTGACGATGTATGCAATATGCAGTACACATCAGGTACAACGGGCTTCCCCAAGGGTGTTATGCTCACTCACAGAAATATCGTCAATAACGGTAAGACAATAGGTGACAGAATGGACTTATCTACTGCAGACCGTATGATGATTCAAGTGCCTATGTTCCATTGCTTCGGTATGGTACTTTCCATGACATCTACAATGACTCACGGCGGAACACTTTGTCCTATTCCATATTTTTCGCCAAAGTCATCACTTTCCTGTGTAAATGATGAGAAGATAACCTGCTTTAACGGTGTTCCCACAATGTTTATAGCAATGTTCAATCATCCTGATTTTGCCAAGACCGATTTCTCATATATGAGAACAGGTATTATGGCAGGTGCAAACTGTCCTGCAGATTTGATGCGCCGTGCATCGGTAGAGATGAATATGAGAGAAATTATATCTGTTTACGGACAGACAGAGGCATCTCCCGGATGTACAATGGGTGAGGTAAACGAAGACCTTGACCATCGTGTAGAAACTGTTGGAAGTGCCTTCCCCGGTGTTGAATGTAAGATAATCGATTCCGAAACAGGAGAGGAACTCCCTGATGGCGAAAGCGGAGAGTTTGTTGCAAGAGGCTTCAATATTATGAAAGGCTATTACAAAATGCCCGAAGCAACAGCACAGGCTATTGATTCCGAAGGTTGGCTCCATTCCGGTGATATCTGTATGAGAACCTCTGACGGATACTACAAAGTAACCGGCAGATTAAAGGATATGATTATCCGAGGCGGCGAAAACCTCTATCCCCGTGAAATTGAGGAATTCTACCTTACCAATCCCAAGGTTCGTGATGTTCAGGTGGTAGGTGTTCCCGACGAAAGATACGGTGAGGAATGCTGTGCCTGGATTATTCTCCACAAGGGCGAAACGTCAGACGAAAACGAAATGAGGGAATTTGGTAACGCGTTTATCGCAAGACACAAGGTACCCAGATATTTTATGTTTGTGGACGAATTCCCTATGAATGCGGCAGGAAAAATTCTCAAATACAAAATGCGGGATGAATCTGCTGAAAAATTGGGACTAAAAAAATAAATTTTGCAGAAAGGCGATGAGTCGAGTGAAAAAAAACAAAATAATAGATGCACACTGTCACATATATCCCGACAAAATTGCCCAAAAAGCATCGGACAGCACAGGGAATTTTTATGATATTCCATCTCTTCTGGACGGCAGGGTGTCAACACTTCTTAATCACGGCAAAAAAGCCGGTATAGAGCATTTTATCGTTCAGTCAGTGGCTACAACACCCAAGCAGGTTTCCAGTATAAATAACTTTATTGCAAAGTCGGTAGAGGAGAGTGACGGAAAATTTACAGGTCTGGGTACTCTCCACCCCGACAGCGAGGATATAGAGGCAGATGTAAAAGAGTTAATAGAGCTTGGATTAAAGGGAGTAAAGCTTCATCCCGATATTCAGAAATTCAAGATAGATGACTATCGTATGCTGAAGATCTATGAGCTTTGCGAGGGAAGACTTCCTGTTCTCATACATACAGGGGATTGCCGATATGATTATTCCAATCCCAACAGAATGATGCCCATATTGGATATATACGAAAATTTAACGGTTATAGGCGCTCATTTTGGCGGTTGGTCCATGTGGGAAGAGGCAACACAAAAGCTTTGTAAGTACAAAAACTTTTATGTGGACTGTTCGTCCTCTCTCTATGCAATGACTCCGGAAAAAGCAAGAGAGCTTATTATGACATACGGCACAGACCGTGTACTGTTCGGCACAGACTATCCCATGTGGGAGCCGGAAGATGAAATAGAAAAGTTTATGAAGATAGACCTTACCGATGATGAGCGTGGGGATATCCTGTACAACAATACTGCAAAAATGTTTGATATTGAGTAAAAAAAGGTAGCAGCTGAAAATTTCGGCTGCTTCTTTTTGTGATTTAATCAGAAAAGTCATTCTCTATTATGTAATTAATTAGCGTTTTAAGAGCTTTAGACATCCACTTGTTTTTGTGATAGATAAGCTGTTTCCATATTTCCGTGTTCATATCGCACACATCAAGGTAACAAAGCTTGCCCGAATCAACCATCTCCTTAGTGACAAAATCCGGCAGAAAGGAAATCATATCTCCCTGAGTAATAAGGGAGGTTATCATATCGGTTCGTCCGATTTCCAGAATGGGGGTTATTTCCAATGATTTTTTGGCAAGCTCCTTGTCAAAAACCTTTCTGTATCCTTGCCCGTATTCGGTCAAAACAAAGGGCTCATTTATGATATCCTTAATTGAAAGATTTCTGACTTTGGCAAATTTTGATTTCGAATTTGCAACAAAATGCATGGAAAGTGGCTGTTCCCTGGCAATAACATAGTCCTTATGGTAGGAGTGACTGTCAAGAGTAATAATGACATCTGCCTCATTATGATCAAGCATATCAAACATTACAGTAGTATCGGCAGTAGTAAACTTTACGGAAATGGAAGGGTACTTTTCGTGAAAATCTATGTAATTGCGGTTAATCATTTCTTCACAGACAGAATCAGGTGTGACAATATGAATGTGGCCTCTGCTTTCTTTATCTTCCTCAAGGCTTTCCTTTAACTCATCGGTCAGTGTACGAATCTGATGAGAATAGGAAACAAGCTCGTGTCCTCTCTCTGTAAGTGTAATGGTATGGTTTATCCTTTCAAACAAAAGACAGTTAAGCTCGTCCTCAAGCTGTTTAATCTGGAAAGAGACAGTTGATTGAGAGTAACCGAGAATCTCTGCGGCTTTGGTAAAACTGCCAAGCTCTGCAACATGAATAAATGTGATTAAATTTCGTAATTCCATATTATTTCCTCCACCATCTAAAAAATCGATAGCAAACATCAAAACCATTCGTTTGACTAATGCTAAAATGTATTATATACTATGTTACAGAAAAAAGCAAGATTTGGAGGAAAAAACAAATGACAAATGCTCAACTTTACACAATCATTGCTCTTTGTATCTACGCAATTGCAATGGCACTTATCGGATGCATAAGCTACGGTAAGTCAAAAACCCTGGACGGATTTTTAATCGGCGGCAGAAACATCGGAGCATGGGTTACTGCTTTTGCTTACGGTACTACATATTTTTCTGCAGTTGTTTTTGTAGGCTATGCAGGTCAGCATGGCTGGAACATAGGCCTTGGCAGTATATGGATTGGTATCGGCAATGCGATTTTGGGATGCTTGCTTTCCTGGCTCCTGTTTGCAAACAAGACAAGAAAGATGACCAAAAAGCTCAATGCCAGAACAATGCCCGATTTTTTTGAAAAGAGATATGCTTCAAAAGGTATGAAGGTTTTGGCAGCAGTTATTATATTCGTTTTTCTTGTACCTTATTCCGCAGCTGTTTACAAAGGTCTCGGTTCACTGTTTAGTGCAGTATTTCCGGGAGTGGAAACCTGGGTATGGATGCTCATTATAGCTTGTCTTACAGGTGTCTACCTTGTTGCAGGCGGATACATTGCAACAGCCTACACCGATCTTATTCAGGGTATTGTTATGATAGTTGGTGTTGTATGTCTCATTTGTGCAGTGCTTGGACACGAAGCCGTTGGCGGACTTTCCGGACTTATCGAAAACTTAAACAGCTTCCGGTCCGTTCCGGGAGATCCCAATCCCACAACAGGTGCACAGCTTACAAATATTTTTGGCGGTTCATCGTTTAAGTTCCTTTGCTTCAACATTATGCTTACAAGCTTTGGTACATGGGGACTTCCTCAGATGATTGGCAAGTTCTATGCAATCAAGGATACTGCGGCTATCAAGAGAGGTACAGTAATTTCTACAATCTTCTGTATTATTATAGGATGCGGTGCATACCTTATCGGCAGTACTTCAAGACTTATTCTTGGCGGTGTTCTTCCTGAGGGCGGTATCGATTCGGTTATTCCTGCAGTTCTTATGGAAGTATTAAGCGGCGGAACACTGGGCATCATCCTTTTGGCAATAATTATGATTCTTCTTCTTTCGGCATCAATGTCAACCCTCGAGGCAGTAGTTCTCACATCTGCATCTGCAGTTGCAGTTGACCTCATTCCTGCAGTAAGAAGAAAAGAGACAAATCCCGAAACACAGATGCTTCTTACCAGAATTCTTTGTCTTGTGTTTGTTGCATGCTCATTCATTTTTGCAACACAAAATATTCCGATCATAGTAAGCCTTATGTCTTTCTCCTGGGGAATTGTTTCAGGTTGCTTCATAGGACCCTACATCTGGGGAATTTTCTCAAAGAAGATTACAAAGATTGGTGCTTATTCCGGTATCCTTTCAGGTCTTTTGGTTGTAGGCATATCAACTCTTGTTATCAGCCTCAATTCAGGCTTTGCCGCAGCTGCATCCAAATCTCCGGAAATGGGTGTTGCGGCAATGGCAGTATCTCTCGTCATCGTTCCGCTGGTGAGCTCATTTACCAAAAATAAGGATGCGGACAGAGTAGAAGAAATTTTCGCTTGCTACAACGAAGAATAAAAATAATTTTAAAAAACTATTGACTTTATCACACTAAAGTGATATACTTTAAAGGTAAGTTAAATGCGATGAGCAGAAACCAGTAGGTTGGAAAGAGCATGGAGAGAGTTGCCGGTGGGTGCGAGGCAAATGCAGAGTCCTTCTCGAATTCCTTCTGTTAGCAGTGCACTGAACAAGATTTAGTCTTAAGTAGGAGGCAACGGGTGTTCCCGTCATAGAACAAGGGTATGTTAGTACCTGATAAGGTCGATATTGCGAGATATCGGCGAACTGAGGTGGTACCACGGAAATGTTATTTTCCTCCTCTGTATCCTTAAACAGGAATGCAGAGGACTCTATTAGTACTGTAAAATCCTGTTTTCAAAAGCTCAACATTCAATAAAAA
>JAZQBI010000075.1:0-30535 GCA_045545635.1 Clostridia bacterium
ATGGGAATAGCTATGAAAGTTGCAGAACGCTTGAGATTTAAGATGAAGATGTTACTCCAGTTAAATTTTTCAAAAAAATGTTTTTGACCGTTTTTTTTCATACATAAGCACCTTTTTTGTTATTTGATTTTGATTTTACGATGAAAATACAGCTTTGTCAAGTGCATAGCGAGAGGAAAGTGATATCAATGAAAAGAACCCTATTTACAGATCCATATTTTTACAATCAGCCGCCTATGAATTTTGTTGAGGAATTAAAAAAACCTCTCCATACCAAGGCACCCGACTACTACGGCAAAAGGCAGGCAGAACAGGGGGAAACTAATGTAATCGGACTCTATATTGCCAAAAAATTTCCCTTTGATGACGAAGGCTTACTGGAAACGGTTTATAAAGATTTTGATCTTTTTCTGGAGGTGTACGGCATAGGAGGGGACAGATTTCCCATTGTGCTCAGAAAAGAAGAAACAGAATGCTTTGAAGCATACAGACTGGAAGTTTCCAAAGACAAAATCCTCATCTGTGCAAACGATACCGAGGGAATAAGAAGAGGTATTATTTATCTTGAGGATGAACTGAGAAGAAGCGAAGGAGCATTTTTAAAGACAGGAATAACAAGCAGGAAGCCATCTGTTAAATCAAGAATAACCCGATGCTTTTTCAGCCCTATCAACCGTCCGCCGAAGTTCGGCGATGAGCTGACCGATGATGTGGACTATTATCCCGAGGAATATCTTAACCGCCTTATGCACGACGGTGCAAACGGTGTGTGGATATATACAAGATTTTCGGACATATTGCCCTCCTCCTATATTGAGGAATACGGCAAAGGCTATGAGAAGAGAATAGAAAAATTGAACCGTGTAATAAAGAAGTGCAAAGCCTACGGCATAGGTGTGTATGTTTTTGCCATAGAGCCCTTTGCACTGGAGCCGGGCATTGGGGAAAATCATCCTGATATGGCAGGGGATGTTACCTACAACGGCGGAAGATATTTTTGCTGCAGCTCCGAAAAGGGTAAGAAATACTGCTATGAGGCAGGAAGGAAGCTATTGGAGCTTGCACCTGAGCTCAGAGGATTTATAAGCATTACATACGGTGAGAGACCAACCTCCTGCAGTTGGGCAATCAAGGGAAACAGTGACTACAGCGAGCCAAAATCTGTGTGCACCTGCCCCAGATGCAGGGACAAAAAGCCCGGACAGATTCTTGCTGATACTCTGGAAGCTCTACGAAGCGGAGCAAGAGAGGTAAGACCTGATTTTGAAACAATAAGCTGGACCTACGGCCACAGACTTTGGGAAAAAGAGGATATAAGAGATTATGTGGATTTTTCTCCCGAGGATGTAATTCTTATGCAGAATTTTGATGATATGGGCTTTGAGAAGCAGCTTGGAAAAAGACGCCTTACTACGGACTACTGGCTTTCTTACCCCGGTCCTTCGGAGCTTTTTACGGATACTGCAGAGAGGGCAAAGGAAAAGGGTAGAACAATGTATGCAAAAATGCAGGTGTGCTGTTCGCATGAAATTGCAACCGTGCCCTATGTTCCCGTGCCGGGAATTATTTTTGATAAGTACAAGGGTGCGTATGAATATGATGTAAAGGGCGTTATGCAGTGCTGGTACTTTGGCAACTATCCGTCAATAATGAGCAAAGCCGCAGGGGAGCTGTCCTTTACACAGGATTTTGAAGATAAGGACAAATTCCTTGAAAATCTTGCCGCCATTTACTTTGGCAGAACAAAGGCAAAAATTGTAAAGAAAGCATGGGAGCTTTTTGAAGCAGGCTACAAAAACTATCCTATGAACATTATGTTCAGCTACTACGGTCCCATGCACGACAGTGTTGTGTGGAAGCTCTCACTTCTTCCCAAAAACTTTGAGCCGCCCCGTTCCTGGCAGCTTGTGGATCCAACAGATGGCGACAGAATATGTGATTCGCTTCTTTCGGGACATACCCTTGAGGAGGCATATGCGCTATGTGACGAAATGAGACGCAAGTGGCATCAGGGTATGGAGGTCCTGTCGGGAGTCGATGCCTGCCATCCGGAGGAGACAGAGCATATGGCAGTTGCAAAGGCAATAGACATACTTTTTGACGGGGGAACCAATATTCTTGAGTTTTACATTCTCCGTGATATGCTTGGCAGACAAGCAGGAGACAGTAAAGATCTGCTTAGTCAGATGAAAAATATCGTAAAAAAGGAAATCCAAAACAGCATGGATATGATTCCCGTGTGCAAAAGCTGTGCAAGTCTTGGTTTCCATTCCGAGGCAGAGGGTTACAAGTTTTTTCCGAAGAAGATAGAGGACAGAATAAGACAGTTAGAGGAGCTTCTCAGCACGGAATTTTCTGAGGTCAAAAAGAGAATTGAAGAGGGCAGGGCACCTTTGGAGTACTATGAGGGCATAGAGGATAACGATAACCTTAAAGTTTACCATATGCCACAGGGCATAGAAAATGCTCCATGGGAAAACATAGGCGATTCGGGAAAGCATAAATTCCGTATGGCATACGGCGAAAGGAAGCTGATCCTTGAGCTTTGGAGCGAGCAGGAGGATGCACTTTTCCTTGTTTCTCCGGAATACCGTCTCACAAAACCCGATGTAAATATGCGTTTTAACAAAAACGGCTTTGCATATTTTTCATCAACGGAATATATGTTCAATCAGATGCTTAGGGAGAGAGCAGAGGAGGAGCTTTATAAATACCGCAATACGGAAATCCTCTCCGACACAGAGTTTCATCTCAGGATTACCCTCGATATTGAAGAAATCGGGCTTGACAGAATCCGTCCGATGAAAATGAGATTTATGGTAAACGAAAAGGATAAGTGGTGTACCCACCACCGTCCGTCGGGGGTAGATATTATGCCTGCTGTAACCCTTGGCAAATATGATACAATTCCTGATGAATTCGGATGGATTGTACCTGTAAAAATCGTTGAAATGTAGAATATAATCGTAATAATGCGCATTACTTCCGTACAAATTTTTGATAAAATTGTAGTATATGGAGTAATGTGCATTTTTATTTTTGCATATATTAAGGAGGTTTATATATGAGTAAAAAATTAAGAATAGGTGTAATGGGAGTAGACAGAGGTAACTTTATGCTGAGAGCTGCCGCAGTTCTCTCTGACGAAATGGAACTTACCGCAATTTGCGAAACTAACGACTCAACAATAGAAAAAGTAAAAGAGCTTCTTTCGGATGGCACAAAGATATACAAGGATTTTGATGAATTTATACATTCCGGTCTGGACGGAGTTCTCCTTTCCAACTACTTCCACGAGCACGCAAAGTATGCGATAAAGGCTATGGAAGCAGGGGTTGCAGTTCTTTCCGAGACAACCGCGGCACCCAGCCTTGGAGAATGTGTAGACCTTGTTGAAGCTTACGAAAAATATAACGGCAGATATATGCTTGCCGCAAACTGCCTGTACTTCCAGCCTCTTACAGGAATTATGGAGAAGTTAAAGACAAACGAATACGGACCTGTGGTATATGCAGAAGCCGAGTACATACACACTCCTCATCCCGATGCAATACCAAAGGAGCCTGACAAAAACAATCTTCATTGGAGAAATACTCTCCCAAGCTGTTATTACAATATGCATACCCTTGCACCCCTTATGTACATAACAAAGACAGAACCCAAAAAGGTTCTCTGTAAGGCAGCCGTTCTTGAGCGTGAGGGAAGACTCAACAACACACCAAAAACCTTTACTCTCACAGAGATGGATAACGGTGCAGTGTTCAACACAACAGGATGTGCAGGAACAGGTACAGACAGTAAATGGTACAGAGTTGCCTGTCAGAAGGGTACCTATGAAACCGAGCGTTATGACTATCACTTTGAGCCTCTCCGTTCCATGGGACACAGTGTTCAGCAGACGGGAATTTCCTATCCCGACTGGGAGTGGGGCGAAGGTGTTACCGATGAGCAAAAAGCCGATTACAGAAAGAAGCTTGTTTCTATCGGTCACGGCGGTATTGACTTCTTTGTTGTACTGAACTTTCTCCGCTACCTGAGAGGGGAGATTGAACCCTACTTTGATGTGTACCGTTCCGTAATGGTATCTGCAGTGGGAATTCTCTCCTGGTACAGCGTATTAAACGACAGCAAGCAGTACGATGTCCCCGACTTCAGAACAAAGGAAGCCAGAGAGGAGCACAGAGGCGACTACCGTATGCCCTTTGGCAAAACCTACGGCGAACTCACACTGCCCTGCAGAGTAGATTAATAAATTTGGAGGTAAAAAAATGAAATCACAAAAAGCGTCCGTCAGCGAAAAGCCGATGACAATTCGCAAGAGAAAGTTTGATCTGGATAACTTCCAGCTCTGGCTTCTTGCGATTATCCCCACGCTTCTTGTAGTATTGTTCTGTTATGTTCCTATGGGCGGTATCATAATAGCGTTTAAAGACTACAACTACCGTGACGGAATATTCGGCTCACCCTGGATAGGACTTAAGAACTTTGAGTTTATGCTAACAACACCCACCTTTGCCAGAATAGCAAAGAACACTATTTTTATGAATCTGCTTATGATAGGATGCGGCACCTGCTGTTCGGTTATTGTGGCACTTCTCCTGTTCCAGTTTCGAAGCAGAACGGCAACAAAGATATATCAGACAATAATGATAACTCCCCACTTCCTTTCATGGGTTGTTGTATCTTATATGGCATATGCTATTTTGCATCCCACAAACGGAACACTTAATCAGCTTCTGGAAGCTGTTGGGCTCACTCCCGTTGACTGGTACGGCAAACCTGAGATGTGGCCCGGAATACTCACCATTGCATACATATGGAAGTATATCGGAATGGACTCACTTATCTACTATGCGGCACTTATGGGTATAGATTCTTCTCTTATCGAGGCGGCACAGGTAGACGGCGCAAACAAATTACAGGTAAACCGTCACATTATGCTTCCCTGTCTTGCAGGCATACTATGTATTCAGCTTGTAATCAAGGTGGGCGGTATATTCAGAGCGGATTTCGGTCTTTTCTATCAGGTACCCCGAAACCTTGGTGCACTCTACAGCACCACCGATGTTATCGATACCTACATCTTCCGTGCTATGAGAGTATCGGGCGATATGGGTACATCCTCAGCTACCGGTCTTCTTCAGTCCATTGTGGGCTTTGTACTGGTAGTATTTACAAACTGGGTTGTTACCAAGATAGATGACGAAAAAGCATTGTTCTAAAGGAGGTGGATATATTGAAATTTATAAAAGACAAACAGATAGTATTAAACATCATCTTTGCGTTTATGTGTGCTCTCATAATATATCCGCTTCTTATGGTTGTTGCAGTTTCGCTATCCAGTGAGGCAGATGTATCAAAATACGGATATCTTCTCATTCCAAAGGCAATAGACACTACCGCATATGAATATGTGTTCAAAAATCCAATGAGGGTTGTAAACGCATACAAGGTTACCGCAATTTTCTCATTTATTTCCATGGGGCTCAGTGTTCTGCTTATGGCGATGATTGCATATCCTCTGTCTAACAGACGTTTCCGTGTGAGAAAACAGCTTAACTTCTTTCTTTATTTCACAATGCTTTTCCACGGCGGTCTTGTTCCCACATACATACTTATCACCAAGTATCTCCACCTTGGAGACACAATCTGGGTTTACATTTTCCCAAGTCTCATAAGTCCCTGGTATGTATTTATGATGAGAACCTTCTTCTCCGATGTTCCTGAGGAAATGCTGGATGCCGTAAAGATTGACGGCGGAAATCAGTTTGTTTCCTTCTTCCGGTTTGTGCTTCCTCTGTCAAAGCCGGTTCTTGCAACGGTTGCACTGTTTATGTTTTTAAGTAAGTGGAATGACTGGAACACAAGTATGCTCTACATAAATAATCCCGATTTGTACAGTCTCCAGTTCCTTTTGCAGGATATAATGCAGAATATCAGCCTTCTCCAAAGTAACGAAATGGCGGGTATGATGCTCAATATGGAGGATATCCCATCGGAAACAGTTCGTATGGCTATGGCAATCATTGTTGCAGGTCCTGCACTTCTGGTATTTCCTTTCTTCCAGAAGTACTTTACAAAAGGACTTACGGTAGGATCTGTTAAGGGTTAATAAATCAAAAAATTTATATAAAAGGAGAAAAAATTATGAAAAAAATTATTGCAGTACTTTTATTGACAGTTATGATGCTTTCTCTCGTTTCCTGCGGAGGCGAAAAGAGCGAAGACGGTATCGTTATTACCTGGCTTGTACCCGGTGATGCGCAGAAGGATACCAAGCTGGTACTTGATGAAATCAACAAGATTATGGAACCCGAATTAGGTGTTAAACTTGATCTTCAGTTTATTGCACAGAGTGCTTATGCCGAAAAGATGAAGATGAATATGGCATCCGGTACACCCTATGACCTTTGCTTCACATCCAGCTGGCTCAACAACTACAACGCAGCAGCAAGAGACGGCGGCCTCTATGACATAACAGATATGATAAGTGACAATCTCAGAGGTCAGCTTTCCGACGATATCTGGAAAGGCTCCGAGGTTGACGGCAGACTCTATGCTGTACCTAACAACCAGATGATGATAATGCAGTATTGCATAAGCTTCAGAAAAGACCTTGTAGAAAAGTATGCAGACAAGTTTGATGTTTCCAAAGTAAAGAAGATGGAAGACATTGAACCCTTCCTTGAGCTTGTAAGAGACAACGAACCCGACCTCTATCCCTACAACAGCGGATATGCAAGTGGTCCTTTTACAACAGGACTTTTCAATTCTCCTGTAAATAATACCGGCATCGGTATAAGACTTTCCACAATGGAATTTGTAAACACACTTGAACAGCCTGAGGTTATTGAAGCAGAAAATATTGTGAGAGAATGGTTCAAGAAGGGCTTTATCCGCAGTGACTATGCAAGTGCCGGCGGTGACGGCGGTGCAGGCAGTGCAGATGTTAAGCAGGGTAAATATGCAGTAAAGATTGACACATGGAAGCCCGGTATCGAAGCTATGCAGACAGGTGTTCCCTATGTATATGTTCCCATCGGTGTAGCAACAAAGAATCCACCCACAGCTACAATGACAGCCGTAGGTGCCAACAGTAAGCACCCCGAAGAAGCTATGAAGGTTATTGAGTTCTTCTATACAAACAAGGAAGCATATAACCTCATCTGCTACGGTATTGAAGGTACACACTACAACTTCAACGACGAGGGCAAGCTTGTTCAGGTGGAAAATTCCGGCTATGTTCCTCAGGGTGACTGGAAATTCGGTAACCAGTTCAATGCTCATATTTCCGAGGGTATGCCCGACGATATCTGGGAACAGACACAGAAGGCAAACGACGAGGCTATTGCTCTGCCCACAACAGGTTTTGTATTCAATACCGATCCTGTAAAGAACGAGCTTGCACAGATAGCTTCTGTATTTGCAGAGTATTATGACTTTGTAACAGTGCCCGAAAGTGAGTATGCAGACTACAAGGCACGCAAAAAGAAAGCCCTCCAGGATGCAGGCTACGACAAATTATTTAAGGAAATAGAAAAGCAGGTAAGAGAATTCTGGAAAGCAAACAACCTTGACTATTAATTATTTCATCGGGGCAAGGACTTATGTCTTTGCCCCGGAAGTGAAATCTATTTCGCCTTGTGCGACGAAATGAGGAAAAATATGTTATTAAAGAGATTTACAGCAGCACTTATTATAGCTTCGCTTTTTTTGTGTGCTGTGCCCCTTTGTTCCTATGCAGAGGAGGGTGTTCTTTATGTAGCACCGGGCGGAGACGATTCCGCCTTGGGTACAATAGATGCTCCCCTTGCAACAATGGACGGTGCCAGACTCAAAGTCAGAGAACTAAAAGAAGCCGGATATCAGATTAATGAAGTGATTTTCCGCGGCGGTGATTACAGAATCGCAACAGCGGTTAACTTTACTGCAGAGGATTCCGGATTGGATGGAAGTCCCATAGTGTACAGAGCCTACGAGGGAGAAAAGCCCGTGTTCAAAGGCTCCGTGCTTCTGGATGCTTCCAAGGCATACACACTTGTGGATACAAGAGTGCACCCCGATGCTACGGGAAAGATTCTGGTATTCGACCTTGCCGCAGCAGGTCTTGCCAAGACGGATATCTGCGATACATCCAAAGCCAAAACAGGCTTCGAGGACAGACTGACAGACTATGGTGAATACAACACCCTTTTTGTAGACGGTGCGGAGCTTGATATTTCCACATGGCCAAACGGTCAGAAATATGCTCAGTGGGACGTTATACCCAAGGTTGTTCCCGAGGGCGAAGAGGGAAGAATATTCCACTACACATCAGATGAACCCGAAAGATGGCTAAATGCCCAAAACTGGTGGATAGGTGCATCCCCTCAGTATGATTTTCAGTATATTACAATAGGTGTAGACAGAATAGATACCGAGGCAGATACCATCACAGTTGCAGAAAACCTTATGCTTATGCAGTTTGTAAGAGATGAGTCCTCTCCAAAATCCCAGAAATGGAAAGCCTTCAATCTTCTTGAGGAGATAGATGTTCCAGGAGAGTTTGCCATAGACAGGGACAATATGAAGCTCTACCTCTATCCTCCCTACAGTCTTTCCAAAGCTACTGTTGAGCTTTCGGTGTTCGGCAAAAGCAGTACAAATCCCTCAACTTCTATGGTTAATGTAACAGGAGCAAAAAACATTACGTTCAAAGGGCTTGAATTTTCTCAGTCCAGACAAAACGGTGTTACTCTTGCCGAAATAGACAATGTTGATGTTATCGACTGCACATTTACCAATATTGCGGCAACTGCACTGGTTAACACAAGCGTGCTTTCCTACTGGCAGGAGGGCGGCAATGTCAAGACAGGTTTTGATCCCTATCCCGACCACAGTATTGCCTATCGGCTTACCACCAACGAATCTGCACTGATGCGTAACGATTCTAGCTATAATATGGATATAAGAGGCTGTGTATTCTCCTCAATAGGTAAGTCTGCCATGAATATTCAGGGCGGCAACATTGATACCCTCACAAAATCCAACAATATAATAGAAGATAATCTTTTTACGGCTACCAACAAGCGTTATGCCGCAGGCAGTGCCGTAAGAATTAACGGTTGCGGAAACACTTTCCGCAACAATGTGGTAACTCACTCAAGACAGAATGCCATAATGCTAAACGGCAGTCTGCACACAATAGAAAAGAACGAACTATACGATGTAATGAGAGATACCGGAGATTTTGGCGCAATCTATCAGGGTGGCTCCATCCTTTACAGAGGTACCGAAATCAAAGAGAACTACATACACGATATTCTCCCTGCAAATCCCCTTGTTGTATCAGGTGCGGCAGGTATATATCAGGATGAAGGTCAGCAGGGTAACTTCATTCACAATAACATCATAGTAAACGCAGGTGTTGGCTACAACTCCAACTGGGCAGGCTGTATAGAGTTTAAAGATAATACTATCGTAAACTGCAAACGCCCCTGGGCATTCTATGATGCATACAGCTCCATTGCAAACCCCAGATATAATTATGCGGTAGACTACAGCATAAACAGAAGAAGAGAATCAAATGGCATTGAGCCATTGACACTTGAGGAATATATAAACACAATTCCTGCAGAGTCCATGGCAAAATACCGTGAGACCTTCCCCAAGCTCTTTGAGTGGGCAGAAGCAGAAGAAGCTTTTAATGCAAAAACAATGAGCGTTCACAGCGGAAATCTCCTTGTTGGTAAAGCACTTGGAAAAGTTTCCAATCAGGAGAACACGATGGCAACCTGGTCCGATACAGAGGGCAAAACCGTTGACAATGTTCAGATTGCGGCAACAACAGAATTTGTTGATGCAAGAAATCACGATTACAGATTAAAAAGCGGATATTATCTTGCAAATAGGCTTCCCGGACTGTTGAATGACTCCAATTTTGAGATGTCATCAATAGGTCTTAAGGAAAACGGAGTAAGCTTTAATAAGATAACATCTCCATATCGCTTGCTCTATCCCGCAAAGGGTGCATCTGTTTCCAAGGATGGCCTTATGCTTATGTGGCAGGAGGCATTCGGTGCCAATGAGTATCTTGTGGAGATTGCAACGGATGAGGATTTTGAGGATATAGTCTTCTCTCAGAAATCAAGATATAACCATATAGATGCTGACAAATCAAAAATTTATAAAAACGGTACATATTACTGGAGAGTAACTGCAGTAAATACATCCAAAAACCAGGCAGCGAGATGGATGAGCGATAATGCTGTCGGTAGCTTTACAATTAAGTGAGAGGAGAGATTTTAGTGTTAAAAAAGACTTTGGCATTTATAATCTGTATAATGATTACTGTAACAATGCTTTCGGTTCCTTCCGTGAGTGTGTATGCAGATGCCATGGATATTACAGATTATGTACCGGTAGATGACGGTACCATGCTTAACGGAAAGGTTATAAAGGTAACCTCCTACAACGGGGTTAAGTACGACCACGGTGTAGAAATAGTTGAGCTTGGCGACAATATTTCCAAGTTCTATAACAAGGATACAAGACCAACAGTACCTTCGGCGGTTTCAAGACCTGCAGGTGGTCTCGAATACACACTCAGCAAGGACCTCGTTGTACAGGGTGAAAAGCTTGTATTCATCGCAAAGGTAAGAAAAGTAAATGAAGATGAAGTTGTTCCTAACTTCGTACTCGGTATTGCGGACGCTGCTATGGGTGGTTCTGCAGCAGGCTGGGGCTGGAAGGGACAGACAGTATATGCTCACGATATCACATCTACCGAGTGGCAGACAGTGGTTCAGGAAATAGAAATCCCCTACAACGGTACAGGCAACACTGTGGCTATTGTAGGTCTTGCCGCAGGTTCCACACATGATGCGTACAAAAACAGACCGGAACTTGAATACCGTCCCGGTGCAGCTGTTGAAGTAGATTTTAACAGTGTATATCTCGGCAAGCTCTCTGCGTATGATATGACATTTGAATTATCCGCTTCCGAGGCTTCTCTGGCAGAAACCATCACAGGTACAACTGCCATAGTTGACAGAATAGGAAATGCAGAGGACTATGAGCAGGATGTTACATACTATGTAACCGACGAAGAAGGTAACGTGGCAGAAGGCTTTGAAATTACCGAACTCACCGAGGGCGAGGTCGAAATTAAGGCAGGGGCTGCCGTTACACCCGGAAACTATGTTGTACTTGCAGTGTCCGATGTATACGAGGGATTCCAAAAGGCACTTCCCATAAGCATTGCATACGGCGATACAACCGACGCAGACGGCAAAAGTATAAAGGTTATCTCCGACGGTGACACAGTAGTAGGACTTACAAACAAGATTACCTTTACTGCATCTGTGGAAAAGGACGGCGAGGTGGTAGATTATACCGAGGCATTTACCTGGTCTGCCGTAAACAGCGACAAGATGACAGTTTGCGACAGTATCACACTCACTCCCTCCGAGGATACAAAGAGTGCAGAGCTTTCTCTGGAAATGTCAACTCCCGAAGGTACATATTATATAATGGTAACCTCCGGAAATATGAATACACTTTTTGAAATCACGGTAGATAAGTCCGGTGATATCGAAAACATTGTTTCTCAGATTACCGAACTTAACAAAGAAAATTTGGAGCAGGGCATGGAAGCATACCTTGCAGTACTTGAACTTTCGGACAGTGTTTGTGCATCTGCAGATGTTTCCTCGCTTGCAACAGTTCTTACAGAAACCTCCAAGGATGAGGATATATCAGAATACACTACTGCTCAGCTCAAAGAGTATTTTGAAAAATGTGCAATAGTATCTCTTTACAGTAAGAACGAAAACGAGATTGTTCTCTATGACGAAAACGGTTCATTTAATTTCGCAGAACAATTAAATCTTGCACAGATGGACGAAGATGGCGTAACACTCTGGAAACTCTTTGGTAACGAAGCCGATTCCGAGGGTGCATTACTCTCCAAATCAGGAAAAATCGCACTCCAGAATTCACTTGCAGGAATTTATAATTTCTATGATTTTACCGACAAGGTAAAGGAAAACATACTTCTCTATACACTGGCTTATCCCGATGTTATGGGCTTTGGCTATGTGGAAACAGTTCTTACGGAGGAAAACCTCGGTGCAGTGGGTATTGATGCAGAAGATTATCTTGCACTTGCCGACAAGAGCTCTGCCAACGAGAGCGTTGCAGGAACGCTTTATACTCTTGCAGAACTTGAAGAAGCTCTTAAGGATGCAAGCGAGGAAGAAGAGGAAATAAAACCCTCCGGAAGCTCACGTCCCTCCGGCGGTGGTGGCGGTTTTGTAGGAAGCTACACATCTCCAAAAAAGGATAAGGATGAAGAAAAAGAAGAATCCAAGGAAGAGACAGCAATTGATATAGATACAGTTTTTGACGATGTTCCGTCAAATCACTGGGCTTGCGGAGATATATATTTCTTAAGAGAGCTTGGTGTGGTAAACGGTGTAAACGATACATCCTTTGATCCCGATGGCGTGGTTACAAGAGAACAGTTCTTAAAGATGCTTGTAACAGCGTTCAAGGTATCAGCTTCCGGTGCAGATGTAACCTTTACGGATGTGGATAACAGTGCGTGGTATGCACCCTATGTAAAGATAGGTCTCGGAAGCGGTATAATAAACGGAATGAGTGACGGAAGCTTTGGCGTAGGAAAGGCAGTAACAAGACAGGATGCCTGCGTTATGCTTGTAAGAGCTTTGGGGCTGGATACTTCGGCAGAAGCAACTCTTTTCTTTGCCGATGCAGACAAGATTGCTCCTTATGCCAAGAATTCTGTCGGTGCACTTTCCGAGTATTCCATAATAAACGGATTTACCGACAATACCTTCAGGGGTACAGAGGTTTGCTCCAGAGCTCAGGCAGCCAAGATAATTTCAGGAGCAATAACAATATATAATGCTATAATTTCAGGAGGTGGCAATAAATGAAAAAAATAGTTTCTTTCATACTTACGCTTGCAATGGTTCTCGGCGTATTTTCTATCCCTGTTGCCGCCGAAACACAGGAGCAGGCTTTCGACACGGCAGAAACCTTTGCCTTTGCTCTCAATATTACAGACCGCGAAAGCTATCAGCCGGGTAAACTCATTACAAGAGCAGAATTTGCAGAGCTTGTATACCGTCTTCTTAATTTTGCAAATATCAGTAGTGATGACAATAGCTGGTACAATGAAAACTACGGCGAGGATACCAAGGATGAGCTTCTTGTACTTGGCGATACCAAGATTTTTGAGGATGTTGACAAGGCAGTTCCCCAGTACGATGCAATAAAGTATGTGTCCGATAACGGACTTATGAACGGTATGACACCGGAAATCTTCGGACCAAGCTACGATATAACCACTGCCTCTGTTGCAAAGGTTATGGTAAATATCTTAGGCTACGAGGAGGTTGCCCAGAATAAGGGCGGATATCCCAACGGATATATGACCGTTGCATCTTCTCTCAAGCTTCTTTCCGGAATAAGTGCAGGGGCTAATGAATTTATCACCCTCAGAGAATGTCTCACAATGTTCCACAATGCCCTCGATGTCAAGATGTTTGACCTTGACTATATTTCCGGTGACGGTGAGGTTATCCTTACAAAGGGTAAGGAATCCTTCCTTACAAGAGGTCTTGGACTTGTCAATGTGTATGGTATTGTAGAAGATACCGGTATCACAACTATGTACGGTGCATCCTCTGTTGGTGAAGAAATGGCAGTTATAGACGGAGTTAAGGTGTATGTGGGCGATTGCACAGATGTCCGTTCTTATATCGGAAGAGAAGTTGATGCCTATTGCCTTGAGGGTTCAAACGGCAGTTATACCCTTAAGTTCATAGAACCCCTCAGTGACGGAAGTATAACCTTCTCCTCACGGGACTTCGTTTCATACAACAACGGTGTAATTGAATATGTGGATGCAAACGGCAAGGTAAAGACCGCTAAAATGGCTTCCAAAAACAAAATCAAGGTTGTGTACAACGGCAAGGCACTCAAGCAATATACTACCGATATATTCAGCTTCCCTTACGGTGATATAACACTTATTTCCGTAAACGGCAGTGACTATGACCTTGTTGTTATCCGTGACTATGCAGTAGGTAAGGTAGTCAAGGTAAGACCGGAGGATTCGTATGTTTATGCAGAAACCCTCTATAAGGGTATGCATGCCGTAAAGTACCTTCAGCTTGACAAGGATGATAAGTTGGTTTCCTTAAAGAATGAAAGCGGAAAGGAAATCGAAGCAGGACAGGTAAATTCCGGAAATGTAATATCTGCTATGATAAGCACAGACGGTGAATATATAGAAGCTATCGTCTCAAATTCCGTGGTTTCCGGATTTGTTATAGAGACTGTTTCCGAGACTGACTCAGATATTTTATATACAAGCGGTGAAAATGAGTATGTTCTTGCCCAAAAGGACAAACTTGCAGATATTCCCGCAATCAAACTTAATAAAGCATATAATCTGTATTTTGATCACGAGGGACGCCTTGTGTATATGGATCAGGCAGGTGAGGACACATCGGGCGAAAAAGCAGCATTTATCACCGGTGTAGATTCTGCATCAAACGGATTTACATCAGACTACAAAATCCGTATGTACACCGAGGACGGTCTTATGGTTATATATGATTTTGAAGACCGTATAAAGCTTAATGGAAATTCATACAAAATTGAAGATGCAATAGATGAAATAAGAGCTGCCGCCAATGCACAGAAGGCTGTTCTCTATGAGGCAGATACCAAGACAAAGCTTGTGAAGTCAATCACCCTTCCTTTGGAGTTTGGTGCAGACGATAAGGAAAAAAGAGGCTGGTACCACATCTCTCCCGATGCGGCAAGACTTTCACTCGGGGCAGGACAGGATGCTGCAGGCGACGAATGGAAAGCCAACATCGATACCTACGGACTCAAGTGGTTTGTAAACGGCTACACCTTCGGAAAGCTTATGTTCTGGGATAAGGCTATTACCAAAACCATGAGCGTACCAAACAGCGTAGAGTACTATGATGATGAAAGAAACTTTATGGTGCAGTCCGGCACAGCTCCCTTTGGTAATACAGATATAAAATTCCTTGTGCACGGTTATTCCAGAGATGCCAAAGCAATGACTGCAGATCTTCTTGTTTATGCTACTGCAGAGCAGGGTGCGGAAAAGGTTGTTACAACAAGCTTCTTTGTTCTGGAAAAGATGACCAACAAGCTTGACAGCAAGGGAGACAATGTAAAACAGCTTACGGGTTACGAGGTCGTTCTTTCTCCCATGAGCTGCAAAAAGGTAAGCTACACAGTGGATGACAATACATATTTCTCCAAGCTCAAATTCAATGATCCCAATATGTACCCGATAGATCCTGATAATTATGATATAAAAGTAGACGGACCTGCCAATGTGGAAGATCTGGGTGCCGGAGATATCCTGAGATTCTCCAAATCTGCAGACGGAGTTCTCCGTTCCGTATTTGTAAACTACGATGCAAGCCAGAATCTCTATTTCTGCAGAACACCGATTTCTTCAAAAGCACCTTTTGAGGGTGAAATGAACATAAACTTAGGTTATCCTCTTTACACCACAGGAACATATGTCCGTATGGCAGACACCGGGTATCTCCCCGAGGATATGGAACAGAATCCTGAAAATCTTCTCGATCCCACAAAGCTTATGGCACACAATGTAGGAACAAAGCCGGTAGTTGTGGTAGAGGAGACCGCAGGAAGAGTTACACTTCGTCAGGGTACAATAGAGGATATCCTCACATACGAGGACACAGGAGTTCTCCCCGAATATGACAAGGTTGCAGGTATTCTCTACGGAGGACTTACCATAGGAACAGTTGTTTATAAGGCAGAAAGATAAGAGAAAGGAGCTTTATATGATAAAAAAATATATCTCTTTACTCATTATCCTCACTATGCTTGCAACACCGATATTACCTGCATTTGCCGCAACCGATGCGTCAGCTTCATCCGCTACGGTGTATGTAGCTCCCTACGGTAACGACAATAACCCCGGTACCATTGATAAACCCCTCGGAACTCTCAAAGGGGCGGTAGAGCTTGTAAGAGCCTCAAAAAATACCGATGCCCCCATAACCGAGGTAATATTCCGCGGCGGTAATTACTACCGTACAGATAATGTTGAGATGACTGCGGCAGATTCCGGTACTGTGGAAAAACCAATAGTGTACAGGGCATACGAGGGCGAAACACCGAGATTTCTCGGTTCGGCTCCCGTTGATATGTCCCTTGCAACCCAGGTTACCGATGCGGCAACTCTTGCAAGACTCCATGAGGATGCAATAGGAAAGCTCGTCAAGGTTGACCTTGCGGCACAGGGCTTTACCAAGGACGATATATGTGATTACTCAAAGGAAACATATTTTGAGTATTCACTTCAGTACAATGATAACTATAATGCAATATACATAGACGGCTATGAGCAGGACCTGGCTCAGTGGCCCAACGGCAGAGGTAACTTTACCACATGGGCAAAGAGTGTTAATAACTACTGTATTCAGTACAGGGAAGAAAACCCATCCCGCTGGGTAAATGCCAAGAACTGGTGGGTAGGTGCATACCCCAACTACGATTATGCATACACAACCACCACTCCGGTAGCTCTTGACCCAGTGGCAAAGACAATAACACTGTCTTCCAAGTCCTATGTAACCTTTACCAATCCTTACTCTAAGAGATGGAAAGTATTCAATCTTCTTGAAGAACTGGATGTACCGGGAGAATTCTATATAGACAGAGACACAATGACACTCTATCTCTATCCTCCCCATACATTAAAAGATGCCAAGGTTACTCTTTCCGTAGTAAAACCCTATCTTTTAAACATTACAAACACTCAGCATGTTTTGTTTGAAGGTCTCACTTTTTCCGAGACTCGTCACTGCGCAGTGCGAACCTGTGATGTCCGGAATATCGACTTTATCAGCTGTACCTTCACTAACATAGGAAATGGCGGTCTCACAATGAGCGGTACCAAGACCGTACAGACTGTAGACTCCGTAGGTAAGGACAGAGGATGTAAGGTAGATGCCGCATACGATATGGATGTGAGAGGATGCGTGTTTGACCATCTTGGCTACAGTGCCCTTGTTATACAGGGCGGTAACATAGATACCCTTACACCGTCTAATAACATAATAGAAGACAACTATTTCAGCCGTACAAACTTAAGGTACTGGCAGACAAACGGTGTGCATGTGTTCGGTTGCGGAAACGTCGTGAGAAACAATGTGTTCTCCAACACCCGTCAGCAGTGTATCTATATTATGGGTAATGACAACATAATAGAGAGAAACGAACTTTATGACTGCATCCGTGAGGTTGGTGACGCGGCGGCAATCTATCAGGGCAGAACCCACCTGTACAGAGGAAGCCATATCCGTCAGAATCTGATTCACAGCATATGGCCTGCAGATCCTCACATTACCGCCGGTAACATTGCTCTGTATCAGGATGACGGTCAGACAGGTAACTTCCTCTATGAGAACATCATAGTGGATGCCAAGAGAGCATACAACTCAAACCACGCAGGTGAAATAGAGTTTAAGAACAATACAATAGTAGACTGTCCCAGCCGTTGGGCGTTCCACGATAACCCAATAACAGAGGGCGATAACCCCGACAGAACCTACTATGGCACCATTGCTGAAACCATAAATAATATAGTAGACAAAGAACTCTTCTTCAAACACTATCCCGGTCTTAAGGAATGGTCGGAAACACACCGTAACCCCAAGACCAAGAACCGCATAGAGGGTAACCTCATAGTGGGAGAATCCACCGAACAGGTAGGTACTCAGGACCGGAAGTACACCAACTTTATTGATAATGTCCTGGTTGCCGAAACCAATGACTTTGTAGATCCCGAAAATCTTGACTACCGTGTAAAGAGCGGCTCCGAGCTGAAAAAGAAAGCTCCCGGAGTTCTGGACGATACCTTTGATATCAACCTCATAGGTATGAAGAACCCCTTGAAGTTTAACGGCGAAACATCCGCTTTCAGACTTCTTTCTCCAAAGTCCGGAACACTTATCTCTGCAGACGATGTAAAGCTAAGATGGCAGGAACCAATCGGAGCAAACGAGTTTCGTGTTGTTGTGGCAAAGGACAAAGAGTTTAAAAATGTTGTCTACGACGAAGTTGTGAGATATGCCTATGCCAATGTCGGTAATCTTGACAGAGGCGAAACATATTTCTGGAAGGTAAGTGCAGTAAACACCTCCAGACAGTCCAAAAACACATGGGAGCATGACGGAGCAGCATTTTCCTTTACAACCCGTATGTATGATCCCTTAAACCTCAAGGCTCTGGACGATGTCCTTATGGTTGCCGAAAGCGAAATGGCAAGTAACATTGAGGGAGCAACCTCAGGAACATTCAAGCAGGGTGCGGCTGAAAATCTTCGTAATTACATAGATGTTACCAAGACTCTCACCAATCTTCCCTTTGGAAGATATACCCAGAGATCGCTGGATGCCCGTCTTAACTACATCCGCAACTATTACGGCAACAAGGATTTGGTTAATAAGGGGTATGTAGACCTTTCTCAGTATATGGTTCCGGGTCTCTGGTCCAATAATCCCGTTATAGAAAACGGTACTGTGTATGTGCTTTGTCCTCCCAAGGGAGGCGGAGATGCCATGGATACTCTCATAACAGGTGTTGGTGTTACGGCACCCTTTGCAGGCTCTTCCATATACTGCTTTGATGCCACATTCAACCCAAGTCCCAAAAATGACTGGATATCCTTTGGTATCAGCAAATCCACCGCTGACCACCAGTACAACAAACAGAACAACGGCTACTATGTAATAGTTAAGCCTGACCTTATCGAGCTTCAGCGAAATGACGGAAGCGGCCCCAAGGTTATCGAGGTGAAAGAGGGCGTAACTCTTCTGGACGGTAAAAAACACTCCATCCGCTTCGGAAGTATAAACACCCACCTCGGTTGTAACATAATAATGGTTGTAGACGGTGAGGTATGGTTCTCCTATGCAGATATAAGCCAGATGGCACAGACCACGGGAGCACTTTCCTTTGTTGCCGGTATAAGAACAGAGGGAGCAAATGCACTCTTTGAAAAATCAGAGTATATTCCCGATACCGCAAACTTTGATAATCTTGTGGTAAGTATGGAATATAACAGTGCCAAGGCTGCCGCAATGCAGATAAAGAATGCTCTTCCCGGAATTACCGGTGTAAGACTCTTTAAGGCAGGCACTACCAAGGCAATTACCGAGGATGGTGTGTATGATATTTCCTATGCACCAACGGAAATGAAAAATAATTATCCCATGGTTCCTGCATCCCTTGTGGCAAGACTCTTTGATGCAGGTGACGGGGCAGAGGGCGAAAAGGCAGTTCTTAATATCAGGGAAAATGCTCTTGTCTTTGCAAACGGAGATGGTAATTACACCGTAAACGGCGAAAAGAGAAGTGCAAAGGTAGCACCTTATATGAAAAACGGCCACCTTATGATATCTCTTCAGGATATTGCCGATGCACTGGGAATTCAGCTTATGGTGGATATATTCAACGATGTGATTCTCCTCACAGATACCGGCTCTGTCAACTCCGCAAACGAAGCTCAACAGCTCAAGGATGCGGCGGCAATGCTGGAAAAGCTTTCTCAGTTTGAAACAACACAGGATGTGTTTTATATAGATTTAAAATTTAATTAAAGGAGAGATTTTAAAATGGTAAAAAGAATTTTATCGGTATTTGTAAGCGTTATGCTCCTTGCAAGCCTTATGATGCCGGCAATGGGAGTATCTGCCAATGTTGAAGTGGTAGATATTACAGATTACACACCAGTTATGCCGGCTTCTCTTACCCTTGGTACAATGGGCAGAGCAGAAGGCAACGGAATTTCGCTTGATCAGTCCGCTGCAACAAGCTGGCAGTGGAGAGCAATAGCTGCTGCAAGCCGTGATACTGCGGCTCCCAGCGCATTTGGAACTCCCTACGGCGGTGCATACTGGGGTGTTACCTCCGGTATAACCAAGGATACAACATATGTAATCTCTGCGCAGGTAAGAAACAAGAGTGCTGAGGGTGTAACTCCCAATGCTGTATTTGGTCTTATAGACGGTTCGCAGGGCGGAGCCGGAGCTGGTTGGAACTGGCTCGGTCAGTATGTATGGGCAGAAAATGTAACCTCCTCCGAATGGACAACTATCGGAAGAACATTTACTCTTGCATATGACGGAACAGCATATACCAGATTTGTTCTCGGCCTTGGTAACGGTAACACACACGCCACTTATAGCGGCAGGGAAAATTTTGATTTCCGTCCAAATGCAGGTCTTGATTTTCTTCCTTCGTCAATCTATATCGCACCTGAGGCGGCATATGATGTTGTAAACACAATTTCTATGACAAAGGTTATGCCGGGTGCAGTAGTTTCCGGTAGTGCCAAGGTTGTAAATCAGATTGGTGAAAAGGGTAACCTTGACCAGACTGTGACTTATTTTGTAACAGATACAAATGGTAATGTTAAAGAAGGTGTTTCCGTAGCTCCCACCTCCAACGGTGAATACAAGGTTATGGTAGATGCAAATGCTGCAGACGGTGACTATGTTATCACAGCTCGTGCTGCCGCATACAACACTACCGAAAACTTTATGCAGCAGTCTGTAACTCTCACAGTAGAGGATGTAGACTACAGTGATGCATCTGTTGCACCTGTTACTGCAAACTTAGGTGCAAAGACAATACTTACCGATTACAACGGTACAGCCTATGACTACGGTACAACTCTCACAGAGTCAGGTGACTACTATACCTTTACCACCAAGCCTTCCCAGACTACTGTACCTTCCGGTATAGCAAGACCTGCAGGAGGTGTTGAGTGGAAGCTTGTCGACGGTGTCAAGGGTGAAACATACCTTATGACCTTCAAGGTAAAGAAGAATAACGATTCCGATGCAAACCCCAACATCGTATACGGTTTTGGTGACGGTGCTATGGGCGGCGCCGCAGGAAGCTGGGCATGGAAGACACAGACATACTATGTGCAGGATGTAACCTCCACCGAGTGGCAGACAATAGTTCAGGAAATCACACTTCCCTGCAACACAACCGCAAGCTCTGTTGTTACACTCGGCCTTGGTGCAGGATGTACACAAACTGAATGGGCAAAGAGAGATGGTTTTGACTTCCGCCCCAATGTATCTGCAATTGTAGATATGAGTAGTTTTGCTGTTTACAAGTCAACAGGTGCAAAGGTAAGCAATAAAGCTTTAACCTCCAAAGATGTATTTGCAGGACAGACAATCGAAGCAAAGGCAGAGGTTGTAAATGGTTCCGGTTCCAAGGGTAGCCTCGACCAGACTATGGAATACATAGTTCTTGATTCCGCAACCCGCAAGAAGATGACAACAGACATAACAATCGAAGCAGGAGAAGATGGCAATTACACCATAAATGTTGGTGCAAATGCCGACTCCGGAGAATATGTTGCAGTAGTAAGCAATGTTACAAACGGTACTACACTTCGCACAGGTCTTGAATTTACAGTAGAAAATCTGGATAAATATCTCACAGAGACGGAAGCCAACGAAACAGAGGCTTCAACACTTGGCAATATGGGTAACGGAACAGGCTATGGTGTCAGCGTAGTAAGTGATGCTACTACAAACTGGAAGTACAGAGCAACTGCGGCAGAGAGCCGTGAGGATAGCCTCATCCCCAGCTCAGTTGCAAAGCCTACAGCAGGTCTTATTTGGAACATCCCTGTAGGAACCATAACCAAGGATGCAACTTATGTATTATCCATCAAAGTAAAAAATACAAGCTCCGAGGGCATAACACCCAATGCGGTATTCGGTTTTATAGACGGTGCGCAGGGTGGCCCGTCAGCCGGTTACCAGTGGCTTGGACAGTATGTATGGGCAGAAGAAATTACAGAAGCTGATGAATGGACCACCATTACACAGCGTGTTACATTTGCATATGACGGCACAGGCGCTACTCAGATTGTTGTAGGTCTTGGTACAGGTTGTACTCATAATGAATATAACGGCAAGGAAAACTTTGATTTCCGTCCCGGTGCATCACTTGATATAGACCATAGCTCTATCTACTTTGCTCCCGAATCAGTATATGATGTAGAAGTTACTGCTGATAAAAATGTAGTAAGAGCAGGTGCAAGTGTATTGGTCGATGCAAAGGCTGTAAACCAGATTGGCCTTGAGGGTGCTCTCCCACAGAACTTCAGTTGGGCAGCTCTCAACTCTGAAAAAACAGATGTTGCAGATGGTATCACAATCGCACCCGCTGATGACAGCTCCAAAGTAACAGTTGAATTCGACAGCGATGTGGAAGAGGGAACATATGTAATTGCGGCATACTCCGAAGATTATGATATGGTAAAGCATATCGTAATAACAGTATCCAACAAGGCTGTTATAGAAAATGCAGTTGTTGATACAGAAGCAAAAACAGTAACCTTTGATGCAGTAAATGTTGCAGATAGTGGTCTCGAAGGTGCTGTATATGTTGCAGAGTATGAGCCTGTAACCGAAAAGTTTGTAAAGGCAGAGAGAGTTCCCTTCACACTTACATCAGGCAATACAACAGGCAAAGAGGTACAATATACACTTGTTCCCGAAGAAGGAAACGAAATGAGAGTTTACATCTGGGATAATAACCTCACACCTTACACTACACCGATATCAAAAAAAAACAATTGATCCTCATAGGTGACTCTATAACCCGCGATGGTAGATATCAGAACTATCTGGATGCCTTTCTTATGACAAGGCATCCGGATAGTTATATCGAAATCGTAAACGGCGGCGATGATGGCGATACTGCCGCAGGGTTTTTAAGCAAAAGATTCAAATACGAAATACAGGAAAATAAGCCTGCTGCCGCATTTGTTTGCTTTGGCGCAAATGATGCAGGCATAGGCCTTTACCCCGGAGACAATGAAGTTTTGAAAGAACAGCAGATTGCCGGTGCAAAGGCAAATCTTGAAAATATTATTAAGGGGCTCAAAGAGGAGGGAGTTGAGGATATTACTCTCCTTACCCCTGTAACATACGACGATCGTGCAAACTACAACACGGTATACGACAATCACCCCGGCTACAGCAATGCTATGTCACTCATTGCTGCAAATGTCCTTGAATTGGCAGAAAAGTATGACCTTAAGGTTGTAAATACAAATACTCTTACAACTGCAATTATGGAAAACGCCATAAAGGAAGGCTCTACTGGGGAAGAAATCTTCCAAACAGATAGAATTCATCCCAACACAAGAGGTCACTTTGTAATTGCGTCCAAGATTATAGAAACCCTTTATGGTGATGATGCTATTGTAGCTTCGGTAGATGTTGATGCAGCTGCAGAGAGCATATCCTCCGAAAACGCCGATGTTTCCGAACTTACTGTGTCAGATGGCGGTGTGAGCTACACCTATCTTGCAAAATCCCTCCCTATGGGTGTGGATGATGCAGGATATGAGGCTGTACACGAGCTCTATGGTGAATATGTAAACTTTACCAACAGTATGAATAGGGAAATCATAAAGGTCACAAATCTTGCAGAGGGTGGTTATGCAGTATCCTTTGACGGTGTTAAAATAGGTGAGTACACCGGAGAGGAGCTTTCTGAGGGAATAAACATTGCAGTAAACCCATTAAACCCCGGACAGGTATCCGCAAAGGAAGTTATAGATTTGCTTATGACTAATCTGTATAATTTCCAGAGAGTAAGAATATTTGAGATTTTTGAAAATAATCTCAAGAGAGCAGGTATGTATGAGGGTACTACTCTCGAACAAAAGCTTGCCTGGGCAGAGGAAAACGAGCCCTTATACAAAACCAATATCAAAAATTACTATCCCCAAAAGGATGAGTATGTAAATATTGTAAATAAGGCTAAAAGAGATGCTTTTGCCAAGGCACAGCCCGTGCCACACACGGTTACAATCGTACCTGTAATAAAATAACTATCAGGATATATGCCTTTTTGCTATTGCCAAATCTCACCTCTCGCCGTGCCCTCGCACGCCTTCGGGTTACCACTCAAAGCAAGGAAAAGCCTTGCTTTGAGTTCGATTTGACAATTCTGAATCATTTTTTCCTATTTCCCAAGGGGACTGTAAATTAATTCCGACGAATTAATTCACAGTCCCGCTAATTAATACAGCTAAAAATGTCTCTTTAAATATATTTTTTGAGATGTTATAATATTTTTTGAGATGTTATAATATTTTTAGAGGAGGCAACACTCTATGAACGAAAAAGCAATTGAAATAAACAGAGAAAGCATAGAACACTGGCGTGACCAAAAGTTTGGTATGTTTATCCATTGGGGACTGTTTTCCGTACACGGCAAAGGTTGCTGGCATCTATGGTCAGATCAGGTTGACAAGGATGAATATGCCCATCTTGCGGACAAATTCACTGCAGAAAACTTTGATGCGGATTCCTGGGCACAGCTTGCAAAGGATGCAGGTATGAACTATATGGTTTTAACCGCCAAGCATCACGACGGATTTTCTCTCTGGGATTCCAAATCCTGTCTTGACAACCACACTGTAATGAATTCTCCTGCAGGCAGAGACCTTGTTAAGGAATACACAGATTCCTGCAGAAAAGCAGGTCTAATGGTAGGTCTCTACTATTCTCCTCTTGACTGGAGATTTCCCGGTTTCTTTGTGCCGAAAGTATATAAAAAAAGTGCAGATGCTCTGGTTAAACAAGCTCATGAGCAGATAAAGGAGCTTGTAACGGACTACGGCAAAATAGATCTCCTTTGGTTTGACGGAGGAGAAAACTACTGGGTAGCTCACGGAATGAATATTGCACAGGGAAGAGTTCCTGAGAATTTCAAAGCTAATCCCACATATCCCAATTTCTGGAGAGCATCGGAAATAGATGCTATGGTAAGGGAAAAGCAAAAGGGCATAATATGCAACGACCGTCTTGGAGACAAAGAATTTGGTGACTACTTCTGCCCCGAAAAGAAAATAGGTGCTTTCAATATTGACCATGCGTGGGAAACCTGCGAGACCATTGCAGGCGACTGGGGCTACACTCCCAACTGCAAAACCCGTTCTTTCCGAAGCTGCATACAGCTTCTTGTGAATGTAGTTGTGGCAGGCGGAAATCTTCTTCTCAATGTTGGTCCCCGTCCCGACGGCACAATAGAGCCGGAGCAGGCAGACAGACTTCGTGAAATGGGCGGATGGCTCAAAAAGTATGGGGAAAGTATATACAAAACCCGTGGCGGTCCTATTAAATGCGAGGACTGGGGCGGTACTGTAAACCGTGACAACAAGATGTATGTTCATGTTTGCGAATGGACAGAAAACGAAATCAAGGTACCCGACAAGGGCAATCCCGAAATCCGTTGTCTCACGGGGGCAGAGCCTATAATCCGCAGAGAAAACGGAAAGATTTATCTCACTGTGTCAGATAGGGACAAGCAGGAGCCGGATACAATATTTGAGCTTACATATAATCAAAAGGTAACAGACATCTTTGATTCTGTAATAGATTACACTACGCTTTCCGACAAGGTAAACGAATTCGGAGAGTCGGTTAATCTGGGATTATAAGGAGAAACAGATGAAAAAAACAGATAACAATGTGTTTCTTGACGAAGAAATCAATTTCTCCTATGATAAATTCAAATCCCCTCCCGTGGATTGTTTCCCTGTATATACATGGTGCTGGTGCATCCCTCTGGATTTTGATGCCACAGACCGTGATATAGAGGAATTTGTACGCCTCGGCATAAAAGCAGTGTACATACTTCCTGAACCGGATACCTTTCGTCCCGATGTAATTCCGACTACTCTCCATAGCGAATACATGGGCAGAGAGTATATGGAGCATTACAAGTATGCCGTGGCAAAAGCCAAGGAAAACGGAATATCTATGTGGCTCTATGACGAAGCCGGATGGCCCTCGGGCGGTGCAGGCGGTATTGTGGTAAGGGATCATCCTGAATATGCCAGACACAGACTTGCAAACCGCGAAAAAGATTTTAAAGCAGGGGACAAATACTGTGCAACCGATAACTGCACAGCCTTTGATGAAAAAGAAAACATTATTTCCGACGGATACGTGTTCCCTTGTGATACAAAGGTGACAGAGTATTACTGCGATGTGGAAATATACGATCCCAAGGTTCGTTCCGACTTTGGCGATATAAGTAACAAAGATGCCGTAGAGTATTTTATTAAGGTTACTCACGAAGAATACAAAAAGCACGTGGGTGAGGACTTTGGAAGTCACATAAGGCTGGTGTTTACAGATGAACCCACAATGCCGAGTCCTGCACCTTTCTCCAAGGAAGTTGTAGATGGCTTCCAAAAGGAAACAGGATTGTCAATACTTCCGTATCTTCCCATAATATCCCGAAAGAGATATGCCGATACTCCGGAAGAGAAAAAGGTTGTTATAGCGTGGTACGATTACTGCAGCAGAGTTTTTTGCAAAAACTTTATGGAGCCGTACAAAAAGTGGTGTAACGAAAATAGTCTTGCTTTCAGCGGACATATGGATATGGATCACATACCCCACGGTGCCGTTGGTGGCGGTAACTACAACCTTATGCGTGCACTGAGGCTTTTTGATGTACCGGGTATAGATGTTATATGGCGCCACATCTTTCCTATGGAGGAAAAAGCACTCAGCTGGTGGCAGATAATAGGGGAGAATAAGTTCTTTCCGAGATACGCTTCATCTGCCGCAACACAGACAGGCGGAACAAGAGCAATGACAGAAACCTTTGGCGTTTACGGTATGGGACTCACCTTTGATGAGATGCGGTATGTTCTTACATTTCAGGCGGTAAGAGGAGTAAACCTCTTTAACTTTATGCTAATACCCTACGGAGATCCCGAGGGTTATCAGATGACAGGGGAGCTCCCTGCGTTTAAGGAAAAATATGCCTGCTATGCTGACCTCAAGGTGTTTAACCAATATGCAGAGCGTCTTTCCTACATGACATCTGTAGGTAAGAACAAAAGCGAGGTTGCCTTGTATTTCCCTGCAAAGGATTTTTCTGTTTTTCCGTTCTTTGGAGAGTGCCCCGATACTGCTGATTTTGACCGTGTTGGCTTTGGTATGGAGGACAAGCAGATTCCCTTTGACGTGTTTGACGATGATGTTATCGAATGTGCCGACAAGGAGTATCTTGAAAAGGGCATTGTAAAAATGGGCGATGCCAATTACACCACCCTCGTTATAACGGACTGTGAATATATGTCCGAAAAAGCATGTATGGGAATAAGAAGCTTCATATCAGGCGGCGGAAAGGTGATAGTAACAAGAAAATCACAGACAGATAAATTCCCGGGTGCATTGTATTGTACCGATGTGTGTGATATAATAGAATCACCCATAAAATTCCACGGCGATACCAAGGGTATAAGACTTGGACACAGGGTTTCGGATAATGCCGATATCTACTATATAACCAATGAGCGTTTTGAACCTGCGGATATCAGCACGGAGGTGAAAGATGGTGCGTACATCGTAAACATTACCGAAGGCACCATATCCCGTCTTGAAACCAAAACACTTGAATGCACACTCTTTTCCGGCGAGATGATAGCTGTTATGTATACAGATGCTCCCGTGGAACTTACACAGGAAGCCATATGCGAAAATGAGCTTGAAATAAAAGGCGGATACACCATCAGAAAAACAAGACAGTTTGTAATAGGCGAAAACAAGTCCCGTTCAATTGAAATTGATGGTGAAGAAAAACCAGTAACCCTCGGCGATTGGCGTGAGGTTGCCGGCGAAGAATTTTCGGGCAGTTGTGTTTACAAAACAAGCTTTGATATCTGCGATGTGTCAAGGGACTGTACTCTCGACCTCGGAAAAGTAAACTACACCTGTGAAGCTTTTGTAAACGGAAAATCTCTCGGTGTAAAGGTTATGCCCCCTTACAGATACAAAATATCTGCGGATATTTTAAAGAGTACAAACACTCTTGAACTGAGAGTTTCCAACACTGCGGCAAATGAATTTTATCATACCGGAGCTTTTGATAAATACGAACCCCGTATGCTTACTTCTTATCATCAGACGGCGCAGGATTTCCATAAGGAAAGTCTGGAAAGCGGTCTTTATGGTCCTATAAATCTCAAAAGTTGAGGAAAAACTTATGACAACATTACTTCTTATAGTTATCTACATAGCATTTATAGGTCTCGGACTTCCCGATTCCCTCTTTGGTGCGGCTTGGTCCGCCATTTATCCGGAATTTGGTGTAGGACTGGCATCGGCGAGCTATGTAACCGTACTTGTTTCGGGTTGCACCGTCATATCAAGTCTTTTTGCGTCAAGGCTTATTGCACGTTTTTCTACGGCTTCAATAACCATTGTGAGTACTGCTATGACGGCGGTTGCTCTTTTGGGATACTCCATATCACCAAATTTGCCGTGTATGTGTATATTTGCTGTTGTTCTTGGACTTGGTGCGGGGGCAATTGATGCATCTCTCAATAACTATATTGCACTTTACTACAATGCAATGCATATGAACTTTTTGCACTGCTTCTACGGTGTAGGTGTTGTGGTGAGCCCCTATGTTATGAGTCTTATGCTCAAAAATGCAACGTGGAGACAGGGATATGGAATTGTATTTGCTATGCAGGCGACAATAACCGCAATACTTATACTGTCCGTTCCTCTGTGGCGCAAAGTACGGCACAAAGGTTGCAACAGCGAGGTGCAAACAGAGCAGAGAGTTGTTTCCTTTTCCGAAATGATGAAAAATCCCCGAATTGTCCTTATATTGCTTGTATGTATAGCAACAAATGCAGTAGAGGCTGTTTGCGGAATATGGGGAAGCTCATTTCTTGTAATAAAGCACTCCCTCCCTCCGTCTGCTGCGGCGGGAGCAATAATGTTTTACTATACAGGACTTGCATTGGGAAGATTTATTTCGGGACTTGTAGCGGAAAAACTTACTCCATGGAAAACCATATTTATATGTATGGGTATCACCTTTGGTGCGGCGGTGTTGATATTTGTTCCCGTTCCGACGGTTGCAATATCAGGACTTTTCCTGGCAGGCTTCGGAAACGGTCCCATATATCCCAATATAATGTTTCTTACTCCCGATAACTTCGGAAAGGATATATCCGCTTCCGTCATTGGCGTGCAGATGGCTTTTGCCTACGGCGGTTTTATGGCGGCACCCCCTGTTTTTGCATTTCTTGCAGAGACATTTGATATGGGATTTTTTCCGTGGTATGTACTTTTCTGGACAATAGTTATGGCAGTTATTACAAAAATATTTTTAAATAAACAGAAAGGATGATTAAAATGAAAAAAGTAAAAGACAAAGAAATTCTCGTTGGCGCTGACTTTGCGGGATTCCCGCTTAAGGAAGCTGTATGTGACCACTTAAGAAGCAAAGGCTGGAAAATCACCGATGTTGGTGTAAAGGCGGATTCCGATCCCGACGATACAGACCTTATGTTCCACAGGGTAGGTCTCAGAGCAGGCTCTATGATTTCTGAGGGCGAGTTTGAGAGAGCACTTCTTTTCTGCGGCACAGGTATGGGTATCCACATTGCCGCATCAAAGTGTCCCCACGTTCACGCAGGTGTTGTAGAGTCAGTTCCTGCGGCACTCAGAGCCATCACCGGTAATGGTGTAAATGTGCTTGCAATGGGTGCTTTCTATGTGGCTCCTGCTATGGGTTGTGACATTGTAGATGCATACCTCAATGCAGAGCTTGGCTCAGGCTATGAGTGGTGGAAAAACTTCTATGAATTCCACAAGCTTGCAATAGATGAGCTTGAAGCCTTTGACTATGAGGAATACAAGAAAAACGGCTTCAAGGTTAATAAGCTTGGAGATTTCCCCTTAAAGCTTGAGAAGAAGCCTGAATAATAAAAAACGGAAAAACAAGGTCAACAAAACCGATTTGGATTTGTTGACCTTGTTTTTTAAATGTTGTTACCAAAAAACATTATATAGTATATTGGCATATATATGATTTTTCCTGCTTGTTTTACTTCACGTGAATTTGACAGCACATATCCTTTTTTTATATTGTAATCTTCATTGGAAACAAAATGATTAAGAGCACTGTGGATTGTGTAATCCTTTCCGGATTTAATCTCAATCGGTACAACAGACAGAGAGTTGTAATCATCAATGAGAAAATCAACCTCGCCTTTGCTTTTGTTGTCATAGTAAAACAGATTGCATCCGTGAGCCTTAAGCTCGGAAGCTACAACAGACTCGTAAACAGTGCCGAGATTTATACTTTTGTTATCGTCGAGAATAGCACGAACATTGTTTTTGTATAGTATATTTGTAAGGATACCAACATCATTCAGATACAGCTTCAGCAGGTTTTTTCCACTTGATTCTATAAGTGGGAAAACAGGGGTAGACACTGCTTTAACCTCCAAACAGATTCCTGCATTAATGAGATAATCAAATTCATCTTTGTAATCTGAAAAGCGTTTTCCTTTTTTGTTTTCTATATTCTGTACTATTACTCTCTTTTTTTTGTTTTCAAGATTGGATGGAAC
>JAZQBI010000076.1:0-1710 GCA_045545635.1 Clostridia bacterium
TTGCAAGACCGGTGCAATACAAAACTGCTGTCACCCCAACGCTCTTATGACACTTACCGAGTACCTTGTGGACTACGCAAGCGAGGACACAAAGCGAAAGGGCTTTGAGCTTATAGAAAAGGAACTCCAAAAAGTACCCAATCCCAAAGCAAGACAAATTGCCATAGATAATGTGGAAGCTATAAAGAATTCCAACCGACGGGATTTCAGATTTTAACAAAAAGAGGATTTAAAACATAAATGCGTGTAAAAACCGAGTTTTTACACGCATTTATTATGGTTGTTTTATCTCAAATATTCACACGCCGCAAGTGCCGCAACTGCACCGTCTGCGGCGGCAGTTGCCACCTGTCTGATGTTCTTTTTGCGGCAATCCCCTGCAACAAAGATACCATCTATATTGGTAAGACAGTTTTCATCAGATGCCACATAGCCTCTCTCGTCAAGAGCTATAACATCGGCAAAATCCTCATTTTGAGGAGTAAGACCGATAGCTACGAAGAGACCGTCAAGCTTGAGTTCTTTTTTGCCGTCAGCAGAAGAAAGTACAACACCCTCAAAGCTATCTTCACCAAGAAGTGCATCCACAACTGTTCCTGTGATTACCTCTATATTTTCCTTTTCTTCCACAAGTTTCTGGAGCTTGTCCTCACCTGTAAGGAAATCGAGATTTTGTATCACATACACTTTGGAGCTTGTTTCCGAAAGGAGAAGTGCTTCCTGCAGTGCGGAATTTCCTCCGCCGACAATACCCACGGTCTTTCCCTCATAAAAGGCACCGTCACACACTGCGCAGAAGGATATACCGTCACCGATAAATTCCTCTTCCTTGGGAAGTCCCAAAAGTCTATGCTTTGTACCCGTGGCAATGATTACGGTTTTAGCAAGAAACTCTCCGTCATCACACACTACTCTGTGGGGATTTCCGGGGATTATCTTTTGTGCGGTCATACATTCTATTTCCGCATCAAGTCCCATGGCCTGAGCAATTAGCTGCTCTGCAAATTCGTTGCCGGACACACTGGCAAAGCCGGGGATATTTTCAACCTTGGGGGATGAGGTTATCTGTCCGCCAAAGGTTCCTTTTTCTATAACCAGTGCCTTTTTGTTGGCACGGCCTGCGTAGATTGCGGCGGTAAGCCCCGCAGGGCCACCGCCGATAATAACAATATCATATATACTCATTTTTTCACGCCTTCAGATATCTCTTTATGTCGGAAACTCCGGCATACTTTTCCACACTGTCGCCCTTAACTACTGCAAGGGTGGGAGCCTGCTTGATTTCCAGTGCTTCTGCCATTTCCTTATTTTCGTTAGCAAGAAGCTTTGTGTAGGAGATACCCTCCTTATCAAGAAGTGTACATGCTATCTTACAGTTGGGGCAGGTTGCTGTGGTAAAGAGATATATACCGTCCTCTGCACCGCACTCTGTGGAGGCTTGTTCTGCCTTAGGTGCAGGTGCATCTGCGTTTTTGGTAAGCTTGGAGTTTGCAATATCATACACCTTACGCTCTTTGTATTCCTGACTCTTACCGTCGTTCCAGTTCTGAACGGGGCGGTAGTAACCTGTTATACGGCTGTATACTTCTGTTTCTTTGCCGCAGAGCGGGCATTTATACTGCTCACCGATAAGATAACCGTGTTCTCTGCATACAGAGTATGTGGGAGACATTGTGTAGTAAGGCAGTTTGTAGTTTTCTGCGATCTTCT
>JAZQBI010000077.1:0-11233 GCA_045545635.1 Clostridia bacterium
TCAAAGTAGCTCTGCGGATGATTGCAGGTGGGGCACACTTCGGGAGCTTTTGTCCCTACTACAAGGTGTCCGCAGTTGCGGCATTCCCATACTTTAACCTCACTCTTTTCGAACACTGCTTTTGTTTCAACATTTTTGAGAAGTGCACGGTATCTTTCCTCGTGGTGCTTTTCTATCGCAGCAACCAGACGGAATTTTGCGGCAAGTTCGGGGAAACCTTCCTTTTCTGCGGTTTCTGCAAAGCCTGCATACATGTCAGTCCATTCATAGTTTTCGCCGTTTGCGGCTTCCAGAAGATTTTCTGCGGTGTTTCCTATGCCTTCAAGCTCTTTGTACCACATTTTTGCGTGTTCCTTTTCGTTATCGGCAGTTTTCTGGAAGAGAGCGGATATTTGTTCATAACCCTCTTTTTTAGCAACAGAAGCAAAATATGTATATTTGTTTCTTGCCTGAGATTCTCCGGCAAAAGCCGCCTCAAGATTTTTTTCGGTTTGTGTTCCTGCGTATTTTGACATTATATAAAATCCTCCTTTGGAATATTTTGGAATATTATACCACGATTTTCATAGAAAATCAATGCATTTTATCCACGAATTTTCTGTAACTTAATTGTATCTTTTGTCATAATATGGAACTGAGGCAATTTTTGCCAAATACCAAACGAAAGGAAGAGAAAAATGGCAACATTTACAAATCAAGCCACTCTCAGCTACAACGGAAATACCGTTAATTCCAACATTGTTACGGGAAATATCGTGGAGGTTATTTCTGTCACAAAGACTGCGGTAGACTCCAATTACTCTCCCGGTGATGACATCACCTATGTGTTGAGTATAAACAATACCGGAACGCAGCCTCTGGGCGGTATAACCGTAACGGATAACCTTGGTGAATATACCTTTGGCGGTGGTTCAGTAGTGCCTTTAACCTATGTGGAGGGCAGTGTGCTTTATTATCGTAACGGAGTGCTCCAGACCGCTCCCGATGTAACCTCAACACAGCCGCTTGTTTTTGCAAATATTACTGTTCCTGCCGACGGAAATGTAACCCTTGTTTATGATGCTGTTGCAAACGGATTTGCTCCTCCTGCTGCCGGCGGCACGGTTACCAATACCGTTACAGTTTCCGGTGGCGGTGTTACTACACCGGTTTCGGATAGTGAAACAGTTCTTGTTACTTCTGCTCCCGTGCTCAATATTATTAAGAGCCTGAGCCCCGATACGGTGTCTGAAAATGAAGAGCTTACCTACACCTTTACTATTCAGAATACGGGCAACATACCTGCAGCAGCTACAGACAACGTAACAGTTACCGATGTTTTCAACCCAATTCTTACGGATATCACGGTGACACTAAATGGTACACCCCTTGCCGAAACGAGCTACACCTATGATGAAACAACCGGAGTGTTTTCCGTTTCTCCCGGAATAATAACCGTTCCTGCCGCAACCTATACACAGAGTGCAGACGGCAGTTTTGTGGTTACACCTGGTGTAAGCATTCTTACAGTTACCGGAACTGTGTAACCTAAAAAAATCAGGAAGCTTTTGACGGCTTCCTGATTTTTTATTAGTATTTGAAATGCTTCTGCTTTAATTTTATAAAAATCAAAGACAGCAAAAATGCCATAAATTCCGCAACTACAATAGAAAACCACACTCCGTTTATGTCGAATATCAGAGGTAGAATCATAACAGATGCCGCCTCAAATACCAAAGTTCGGAGAAAGGATATAACCGCCGATGTGAGACCGTCATTTAATGCGGTAAAAAATCCTGAGGAAAAAATTGCCACACCCATAAAGAGGAACGAAAGTGCAAATATCATAAATGCTCTGACTGTAAGGCTAAGAAGCTCCTTGTCATAGCCTACGAACATTGCGGAAAGCGGCTTTGCCAGAATTAGTCCAATTGCTGTCATAACAACGGATGTACTGAGAACTATATTCATACTCTTTTTTCTTAAGTTTTTGAGCTCAGAATGGTTTTGTGCACCGTAATGGTAGCCGATTACAGGTGCTACTCCTATTGAGTATCCGATGAAAGCCGCCGCAAATACAAAGCTCACATACATAAGCACCCCGTAGGCGGCAATACCGTTTTCTCCTGCATATTTAAGAAGCTGTATGTTGTAGAGTATCGATACAATAGACATTGCGATATTGTTCATAAATTCAGACAAGCCATTGAAGGCTGCTTTTGCAATGGCATTTATGTCAAAGCTTGTTTTTCCAAGACGGAGGAGACTTGTGTTTTTGCCAAAAAAGTATATGAGACCTACACTTCCCCCTGTAATCTGGCTAAGAGCCGTGGCAAGGGCGGCACCTGTAACTCCCATACGGAACACGCCCACAAGCGAGGCATCAAGTACCATATTTATGACACCGGAAATCAGGGTTACAACAAAACCAAACTGCGGTTTTTCCGCAGTAATAAAAAAGCTCTGAAAAAGAAGCTGAAGTACCAAGAACGGAAGAGCACATAAGATAATTCTGCCGTATATTATGCAGTGCCTCAGCATTTCACCCTCTGCCCCTAGCATACGGGCAATGGGTGCTATAAGTATAATGCCGACTGCCGCAAGTACTGTGCCCAGTAAAAAAGCAATATAGACAAAAAGTGAAAAATAGCGGTTTGCTTTTATCCTGTCACCTTCGCCCAGAGTTTTTGCTACTAATGCACTTCCTCCTGTACCAAACATAAATCCCACTGTGCCCAGTATCATAAGAAAGGGCATAATGAGGTTTATAGCAGCAAAGGGCGTTTTGCCGGCAAAGTTAGATACAAAAAAACCGTCAACCACTCCGTATATGGAGGTAAAAATCATCATAGCCACAGAGGGGATTATAAAGTGTATCAGTTTTTTGTATGTAAAGTGGTCCGATAGCTGTATCTTCATTTGGTGTCCTCCGAAAAGCTATCGTAGTACACAACCTCATCTATGGGGCGGAAAGAGTTGTGGAATGGGTGAACAGGACAGTTTTCTGCAGGATAACCCATTACAAGAAGTGCGGCAGGGATGATGTTTTGCGGTATGCAAAATTCCTCACGTATCTTGTCAGGGTTAAAATACATAACCCAGCAGGAGCCTACTCCCATGGAATGAGCCTGAAGCATCATGTGAGTTGTTACAATAGATGCATCGACGGGAGCGGATAGTGCCCCGTCAAAGGGACTCACCCAGCTTTCATCCTTGTTGTAGCATACAAGCAGTGCTGTCGGTGCATCAAAATGACATTTGGTGCATCTTTTGAGCTTTTCTATTGACTCGTCGCTATTTATAACAAGTATTCTCTGAGGCTGATAGTTGCATCCCGTGGGAGCAACGTGACCTGCTTCAAGTATTGCAGCTATTACTTTCTCAGACAGATGCTCATCAGTAAATTTCCTTACAGAATATCTTTCCTTTGCAAATGATAAAAAATCCATAACGTTAGTTCCTTTCGTTTTATGACAGATACTTTTTTTGATAAATATAGTAGGGTATAATAACAAGCACCAGTGCTCCAAACCACGCCGCAGGCTCTATGTAGTACAGGATTTCCGTACCGAGAAATAGGATAAACAGCTTTCCCATAGACACTCTTATCACAAACTCTGCAAGTCCCGAAACAAAGGACCAGAATGCAATGCCCATTGACTGAAATGCGTTTCTGTACACATGTATAAGGTAGAGGACTATCAAAAATATTCCCATGAGTTTAAGGTATTTCCAGCCGATTTCCATAGCTGCCATGCCGTCCTTGTCCGATGTATCAAGAAACAGCATAAGAAGGTATTTACCAAAAATAAATACCACGCCCATAACAATAATGGCGGCTATTATGCACATTCTTACGGCAGTAGACATACCCTTTGTAAACCGCTTCTTTTCCCCTGCACCGTAGTTCTGACCAAAATATGTTGCAAATGCCGAACCGAGGGATATAGCAGTACATTCCAGCAGACCGTATAGCTTGTTTAGTGCAGTGTAGCCTGCAACAAATATGCTTCCCTGAAGGTTAATTGTGGATTGGAGTATTATTCCGCCAACGGAAATTACCACATACTGCATTGAGAGAGAAACCGCAAAGGTGAGCATTTCTTTCATCATAGAAAAATCCGGCTTCCATACACTTTTTTCAAGAGAAAGACATTTAACGTCCTTTATACGGATCAGGCAGTATACAAAGGAAATCATCTGTGACAGAACAGAGGCAAATGCCGCACCAAATACCCCCCATTGAAATGTCATAACAAATAAAATATCAAGAAAGACATTTGCAAAAGCGGATATCAGCATAGCAATAAGCGGGGACTTTCCGTCTCCAAAGGAACGCAAAACAGCAGATGACATATTGTATGCCGCAATTATGGGAGTTCCTGCAATCATTGTAGTGAGATATACGGAAGCACCGTCTATTATGTCAGAGGGTGTATCCAGCATTCTCAGCACAGGTCTTGCCGCCAATACTCCGACAGCCGTTACCAGTATGCTTATTACTGCACACAGTATGGTGGACATTGCAATGGTTTTGCTTACAAGCCTGTAATTTTTGTCCCCGAAATATCGGGATATAAAGGTGGAAAAAGCCTGTGTGATGCCAATGACCGTCCACAGAATCAACCAGTATATCCAGTCGGCACTTCCAACTGCAGCAAGTGCCTTTACGCCAACGCCTCGCCCCACAATGGCGGCATCCACCATCATATAGAGCTGTTGACCTAGGTTTGTTATAATAAGAGGAAAAGCAAATCCCAGAATAAGCTTTCCGGGATTACCTTTTGTCATATCGGTGGTTCTTTCCATTTTTTTCTCCTGTAAATGTAATTATTTTAAATGCATAAATAGTGTAAAAATATTATCGGATGCTGTGAATTCATAGAATCCGCCCGCCTTATTGCAAAATGCGGCTATTGAGTGTGCTCCGATACCGTGACCTTCCTCGTGACTTACGGGGATACCGTCCTTATCAAACTCTGCAATTCCGTCAAAACTGTTTCGTATCATAACAACAAATTTTGGCTTTGAAAGGACTTTAATTTCAATATATCTATCCTCCGGAGGGAGCTTCATACAGGCATTTATTGCATTTTCTATGGCATTTGCAAATGCTGTTGCAAGCTCACTTTCGCTGATTTCAAAGTTTTGGGGAAAAGCAAATCCCATTTTTACGTCAATTCCGTAATTTTTGGCTCTGTTAATATAAACCGACAAAACCGCATCTATGATTGCATTGTTACAATACCGCACAACATGTGTCCTTTGTATATTATCTTCGTATTCCTTAACCACATCTGCAAGCTCATCATATTGCTTTGTTTCTACAAGACTTGCAATGGCTTTCAGCTTGTGGCGGAAGTCGTGGCGTTCTTTGCGAAATGCTTCGTTTGCTTCACCAAGCTCTTTAACACGCTCAGTAATGTTTGAAACCTGCAGTGTCATAAGCTTTTCCTGCTCATCCCGTTCAAAATACACCTGCTGATTACGCAGAGTGGATATGATGTGGATGTAAATAACAGGCATAAGAATGAACATAAGCGCAAGTGCCGGAATTTGATGAGGTCTGTTTGTGATGTTATCGGGATATGTCATAAGCAGAGTTATGACAATATAGAATATAAGACCGATAACCGTGGAAATTCCCCAACCGCCATTTGAATACTTCTGCACATTGAGATACACGGGGCGAAGCAGGCAGTATACCAATATTTCCAGCAAAGGCAGGCTTACAATACGGAATATAAACATAAAAAGGAAGCTATTGGGTGTAAAGAGGGCGTTAAGAATATTTGAAATATATACAATCTCCAGAACAGTTGTGTCAACCATGCAGAATGTAAAGAAAAATCTGCCGTCTCTGTGCTTGGATAAGAGAAAAAATACAATGAAGCTCGGAACCGAAAGAGTTACAAGCATAAGTGTTCCGTATCGGTCAAATCCCATAATACCGAGTAAAATTAGATTTACAATAATGAGAGGGAGCATGGTAAACAGTGTGATGGAAATTGTTTTTTTTCTTGGATAGCGGGACTCAAATAAAAACAAGAACAGCACAATGGTATGTATCATAGACCATAGCAGGGATATATCTCTCAGAAAGGTCAAAAAAATCACTCCAATTCAGATTGTTTATTCAAAAAGGTATTCCGACCAGACACTCCTGAGCTTGCGGCAGGTTTTTTTGCCCAAAAAGGTCTTATATGTATCACCAAAGGTAACTGCCTCATTTTCAACCTCTGTAATGTGGTCAAGATTTACAAGCATACTCTGACTGCAAAGGAAAAAACGCCTATCCTGCAAAAGCTCTGCACAAGCTTCGGGAAACGAGCTTCTCAGGGTAACGGATTCAACTGTTTTTCCCTTTGTAAGGTAATAACATATTGCTCTTTTTGTAAGCTCTGCATACATAATGCTGTCGTAGCTCAGCTTTATGCTTCTGTCTCTGGTTTTTACAAGCTTGTATTTGTCATTTTTTTCTGCAATGGCTTCAATTGTATCATCAACCGCCTTGAAAAATGCTTCGTCCTTTATGGGCTTAACAAGGTATTCAAAGGCTTTCACACGGAATGCATCAAGGGAATATTCCTTGCTGGATGTGAGATAGATTATTTTTCCGTCAAATCCAAGCTCACGGAGATTCTCCCCAAGCTGTATGCCGTTCATATCGGGCATAACAACATCGAGAATGTATATGTCGTAACCGCCTGTTTTTTCGCAGGCGGAGATCAGATCTTCTGGGTGTGAAAAGGACGAAAAAGCAATGTTTTTTTCGGGGTTTTGTTTTGCATATTTTTCTGTGGCAGATACCGCCATTTCAAGACATTTATTTTCGTCATCGCAAATTGCAATCTTCATTGTAAACCTTCCTTTTAACTTTACTAACATTATATTATACAGAATTTCCCGAATAGTCAAGATGCAATACGAATTTATCCGCAGTGTTGGGAGTTATCATTGGTAAAATTTACGCAAAAACGGCAGAATTTACGCAGGGCGGTTTCTAAGAGAAATTTTTGGTACAATATGTGCATACACAATGCAAACAAAAAAGGAGAGATGATTATGACAAAAAAATTGACTGCATGTACACTTATTTTAACACTTATTATGAGTATCCTCGCATTACAGATTACAACGTTTGCGGATTCATCTGCAGATCTGGATTTGTCAGTACTTTCGGGAATGGACGAAAACACTTCCCAAACTCAGGAAAATTATTCTTACACATGGAAAGTGGAAGAGGTAGACGGAGATACGGTAAGAACACTTGAGCTTACCTTAAACGGTGCCAATATAAAAACCCTGACACTTCCCTGTAAATCGTACGGCAAGATCAATGTAATTATAAATACCGCAAGCGATTCTGTCATAGAAGAAATAGGTGAGAGCTACGTGTTCAGCTATTCCTATCAATGGGACAGCATAACCTTTGGCGGCGCGGGAGCTTTGGAGATTGGCTCTGTAAATTTGCAGGGCGGAGGTAATGATCATGTAATTACTGTTTCCAAAGGTGCTTCCGTCAGCATCACAGGCGATTATTCAGACCTTTCGTTTGGCGCAAGCGGAAGCAGCAATTCATCACTTTTTGTAGACGGAACACTTTCCGTAAACGGAAATGTTTCCTGCGGCAATGTAAAAATAGGTGAAGAGGGGTACCTAAGCTGCAAGAGAGTCAAGGTTTCCGGACACGGAGCAGCCGATACCAATGATTACGCAGATGCATTTGTTCTGGAAGACGGGGGAAAACTGGAAGCCATAGGTGACACTGACTGGTGCGATGATGCAACGGGAGAATACTATGCTGCACTTGTTGTCAGTGCTCAGGTTGAAAGTGAAGATGCAGATACTGTTATCGTACTTCCTGACGGATATCTGCCTTCCGGATTCAGCATAACAGGAACGGAGCATTATGTGACTATTGACAATTCTGACGAAAATCTTCCCGAAGAAACCTCTATGGAATATGGCATAATCTATGGAGCAAATATCGTTAAGCTTGGTTTTGAAACGGAAAAATACACCATCATCTTTGAAGATGAGGACGGAACTGAGCTTCAAAGTGAGGAGCTTGAATACGGAGAGACTCCCGTATATAAGGGTACAACACCCCAAAAAGCGGCAGACGCAGAATATACATACACCTTTGACGGTTGGACTCCGGACATAGAAGAGGTAACGGGAGAAGCAACATATACCGCAACTTACACAAAAACCTTGAACAAATACATCATCATCTTTGAAGATGAGGACGGAACTGAGCTTCAAAGTGAGGAGCTTGAATACGGAGAGACTCCCGTATATAAGGGCACAACACCCCAAAAAGCGGCAGACGCAGAATATACATACACCTTTGACAGCTGGACTCCGGATATAGAAGAGGTAACGAGCGCACAGACATATACTGCAGTTTTTAAGGCAGTTCCTGTCTCGACATCTGTGCATATAGTAGAGTTTGATACAAGCGGTGCAGATGATATTGCGGATGTGTCGGTTACAGATGCAGAAAAGCTCACAAAGCCCCAAGATCCCGTAAGAAACGGCTATATTTTCAAAGGATGGTTCACAAACAAGGAGCTTACAGATGAATACGATTTTGAAAATGCGGTTATATCTTCCTTTACCCTCTATGCAAAATGGGAGAAGAAGCAAAGCAGCGGTAGCAGCGGTAGCGGCGGTGGCGGTGGCGGAACAAGCTACTGCACAATAGAATTTGAAACAGATGACGGAAGCGGAACGGAAAAGAAGAGGATTGCCTACAATTCAAAGCTTAAAAAGCCGGAAGATCCCACAAAGGACGGCTATATATTTGAAGGATGGTATATTGACGAAAAACTTGAAACTCCATATGATTTTGATACAAGGGTGAAAAAAGGCTTTACACTTTATGCAAAGTGGAGACAGACCAATACATCAGGCGCCCTCAATACCAAGGAACATTTTGCATACATTAAGGGCTACGGTGACAATACAGTCAGACCTGATAACTATATCACCAGAGCGGAAACTGCCGAAGTATTTTTCAGATTGCTGGAAGATAGCATAAGGGACAAAAATTTATCCAACGAAAACAGCTTCACCGATACAGACCGAAATGCATGGTATAATACATCTGTTTCAACACTGAAAAAGCTTGAAATAGTAAAAGGTATAACATCGGATTTGTTTAGGCCCGATGCGTATATCACAAGAGGTGAATTTGCAGCAATCTGTGCGAGATTTGATAATTCCGATTTTGAAGTTACAACACAGTTTTCTGATGTAGCAGGTCACTGGGCAGAAGCTGAAATTGCAGAAGCGGCGGCACACGGATGGATAAAAGGATATGAGGACGGCTCATTCCGTCCGGATGAATTCATTACCCGTGCAGAGGCAATAACACTTATAAACAGAATGACCGGACGCACTCCCCAAAAGAAAGAGGATTTGCATAAGGATATGATAAAATGGATAGACAACAGCGACGAAAACGCCTGGTACTACATAGCCGTTCAGGAGGCAACCAACGGTCATGATTACATCAGAACAGCCGGCGGCGAAAGGTGGACCAAATTAAAAGCAGAATGATACAAAGCCGAGAGGAGGAATGAGTGATGAACAAGAGGAACTCTGCATTTGACCGCATACGAGTGGCAGTTTGTGGTGAGCTTCCCACAGCATGCAACTATTTGCTGAAAAACGGAGTTGTGAATGTAGATAAATTCTCTGACGCAACAGAAATTCCAAATGAGCAGGCTTATCACTTGATTTTGGTTTATGCTCCACAGGCGGAGGGACTTTTGAATACAAGATACACAAGAAACTCAGTTCCCGATGATGCAGACATACCGATAAGACTCCTAAATGAGCCTGCCTGCGAATCTGCGCTGATAGAGCTTAAATCTGTCATCCGGATAATTGAAAGAAAGATTTCCGATAAATAGTATTCCACATTTATAAAAACTAAGAAGAACCCGATTTTTGCTTGATGCAAATTCGGGTTCTTTGAAAGTCTGTAATGAAAAATGCTTTAAACATCATGTAAAATCACTGTTTTGCGTAGCGGGATTACAATGAAATCAGATATGAAGTCTTTAAGAATATTCTATAACTTCAATATTTTTTCCTATATTCAAATTAAAAACAACATTTTTTACAGTGCATTGTTCGGAAATTTCAAATTCATTTATATCACCGCAAAAAACTGTATTGTAATCACTCCCCTCCGGTGCATTCATATACAAATCCGCCAGGTCAATAATGAAATATCTCACTGCGTTTGATATGAAATAATTTACTTCGTAAATTGTGAAATAGAAAACTATCGTTTTCTGTGAGATAAAATAAATCCTTTTTCACACGCCACAGGCGTATTTCATATTGCGTAGCAATATTTCATGCACGAAGTGCATTTCACAAATCCTGAAAGGATTTATTTCATTGAAAAAACGACTTGCAAAACAAGTCGTTTTTTCTGGTGGGGAGAGATGGATTCGAACCATCGAAAGCGTAGCTAACAGATTTACAGTCTGCCCCCTTTGGCCACTCGGGAACCTCCCCTGGAGCTGGTGATGGGACTTGAACCCGCAACCTGCTGATTACAAATCAGCTGCTCTGCCAATTGAGCTACACCAGCATATTAAATTGTAGTAAAGTTTTTGTGGTGGGAGCTACAGGGCTCGAACCTGTGACCCTCTGCTTGTAAGGCAGATGCTCTCCCAGCTGAGCTAAGCTCCCGTGCCTCAAAAACAGTACTTGCATATAATAGCATATAAATCCGCAGTTGTCAACACTTTTTTTGAAATTTTTTTTAAAAAAATCGATATTTTTTTATTTTGTTCCGAAACATTAAATTTGGGGTACAATCGGGAAATTTTTAGGTATAAAAATACATTGACCACATTAACTCTTATTTGTTATAATATTTATAATCGTTATATCATATACGGAGGAAAGAAGAATGAAGAGATTTTTGTCAATAGTTTTACTTGTTACTTTGTGCCTGTCGCTTTTTGTCGTGCCTGCAAATGCGGCAGAACCCACAACAAAGAAATTTACCGATATCAAAGGCCACTGGGCAAAAAAAGATATTGAAAAGATGGCAGAGAAGGGTATAATCAACGGTATCAGCGAAACCGAGTTTGCACCCGACCGTGTTATATCAAGAGTAGAGTTTCTTGCTCTTGTGGTTCGTGCTATGGGTGTAGAAACCGCGGACTATACCGATGCATATGCTGATGTCAAAGGCAACGAGTGGTATGCAAACACCGTGCAG
>JAZQBI010000078.1:0-7735 GCA_045545635.1 Clostridia bacterium
TTCAGAATTGTTTTTTTCTTTTCGGTAAATAATATTTTTGAACTCTCTCAGAGAATCAACTTAGAAAGGAGAAGGAAGAAAGATATGCTGGATAATACTGCACTAACACTTGTTATAGTGGGAGCAATTAATTGGCTCTTGGTAGGCATTTTTGGTTTCGATCTTGTTGCCTTTATATTTGGCGGTCAGGGAGCACTTTTATCGAGAATCATATATACTGTTGTTGGAATATGTGGTCTTTGGTCAATCGGAATGCTTTTCAAAGAAAAGGTTCCTGCAAAAAGATTCAGAGACTAAGATATCTGCCAGAAAAAAACCTCATTAACTTTGAGGTTTTTTTCTAATGTATTGCTGTACATAGTTTGATTTTAGAAAACACATCAAAAATAACAGTTGAAACTCTTGGGAAAATATGTTATACTTACAATGAGTTATTTAAATTTACAAGGAGAAACGCCAGATGTCAAAACGTCAGGAACACATTAGAAATTTCAGCATAATTGCACATATTGACCACGGTAAATCAACGCTTGCCGATCGTATGCTTGAGAAAACCGGTGTACTTACTCAAAGAGAAATGCAGGATCAGATTCTAGATAATATGGATCTCGAAAAAGAAAAAGGTATTACTATAAAAGCACGTGCCGTTAAGCTTGTTTATAACGCAAAAAATGGTGAGGAATATATATTTAATCTTATAGATACACCGGGACATGTTGACTTTAATTACGAGGTGTCAAGGAGCCTTGCTGCATGTGAAGGAGCAATTCTTGTTGTAGATGCATCTCAGGGGATAGAGGCTCAGACACTTGCAAATACTTATCTTGCAATTGATAATGACCTGGAAATTGTTCCTGTAATTAACAAGATAGATCTACCGAGTGCAAGACCTGATGCAGTTAAAACTGAAATTGAAGATGTAATCGGAATAGATGCCGAGGAGGCTCCGCTTATCTCAGCGAAACAAGGGATCGGAATTGAGGATGTTCTTGAGAAAATTGTTGAAATGGTTCCTCCTCCGACAGGAGATTCTTCAGAGCCATTCAAAGCCCTGATTTTTGATTCATATTACGATTCATATAAAGGTGTAATTGTTTATGTTCGTGTTATGGACGGACAACTTAAGCCGGGTGACAAAATAAAATTTATGTCAACCGAAAAAGAATTTGATGTTGTAGAAACAGGATATTTGTCTGCTTTGGGCACAATTCCTGCACAGGTAATTAAAGCAGGAGAAGTTGGTTATATTGCCGCATCCATAAAAACGGTTTCTGATGCCAGAGTGGGGGATACTGTCACCAATGCTGACAGACCCACGTCTGAGGCTTTACCCGGATACAAAAAAGTAAATCCCATGGTTTTCTCCGGCATATATCCCGCTGATGGATCAAAGTACGGAGATCTTAGGGATGCTTTGGAAAAATTACAGCTTAATGATGCCGCTTTGTCATATGAGCCCGAAACATCTGTTGCCCTTGGCTTTGGATTCCGCTGTGGTTTCCTTGGTTTATTGCATATGGAAATAATACAGGAACGCCTTGAGAGGGAATATAATCTCGATCTCGTTACAACAGCTCCAAGCGTTGTATACAAAGTGTACAAAACCAATGGTGAAGTTCTTGATATTTCAAATCCCACAAATCTTCCGCCGCTATCCGAGATAGAACATATGGAAGAACCAATGGTTAATGCTGACATAATGCTTCCTACACAGTTTGTCGGAAATATTATGGAATTATGTCAGGACAGACGTGGTATATACAAAAATATGCAATATATGGATGATACCAGAGTAATTCTTCATTATGATTTGCCTCTCAATGAGATTATATATGATTTTTTTGATGCACTTAAATCACGAACAAAAGGATATGCATCTTTTGACTATGATCTTAAAGGATATTCAAAATCTGATCTAGTTAAGCTTGATATGCTTCTCAACGGGGAGATGGTTGATGCACTCTCGTTTATAGTTCATGAAAGTAAAGCCTACGCAAGAGGAAGAAGAATTGCCGAGAAACTTAAAGAGACAATACCGAGACAGCTCTTTGAGATACCGATTCAGGCAGCAATCGGCAATAAAATTATTGCCAGAGAAACAGTTAAAGCTATGAGAAAAGACGTTCTTGCAAAATGCTATGGCGGTGATATAACCCGAAAGAAAAAACTACTTGAAAAACAGAAAGAGGGCAAAAAAAGAATGCGTCAGGTTGGAAGCGTAGAGGTTCCGCAAGAAGCATTCATGTCAGTATTGAAACTGGATGAATAAGCACAACAAAGCCGGTAGTTGCAAAGGCAATTACCGGCTTTGTTAATTTTTATCCTCCTCTGAAACAGAAGATGGTTTAAATGATGACAGGGGATTACTGTCCGCGGCTTTACGCAAGTCGTCGTTTTTGATGTGCGTGTAAATTTGTGTTGTTGCAAGCGATGTGTGTCCCAAAAGCTCCTGAAGAGTTCGTATATCAACGTTTCCTTCGCGATACATAAGGGTTGCAGCTGTGTGCCTCAGTTTGTGCGGTGAATACAAATCATAATCGAGACCGGCTTTTTCAAAATATTTTTTTGCGAGAAGCTCTACCATACGGTTGCTTATTCGGCGGCCCCTTGCACTTATAAACAAGGCATCCATATCTGCTTGTACAGCTACCTCGCGGCGTAGCGGAAGATAGTCGTTTATTGCAGCAATACATAGGTCGTTGAGATAAACCATTCGTTCTTTGTTGCCTTTGCCGACAACTCTCAGGCTGCGTTTATCAAAATTTATGTTTTTAAGGTTAATCCCAACTAACTCGGATAATCGTAGTCCGCAATTAAGTAAAATTGCAAAAATAGCCAAGTCACGTTCTTTATTATTTCCGTCTATACAATTCAGAAAATTTACGCTTTCCTCAAGAGTAAGATAACGGGGCATGCGTTTTTTTATTTTTGGTGAGTCAAGATTAGCTGCAGGATTGTTTTGGATAAAATTAATTTTAATATGCAGATAATTAAAGAAAGATTTCAAGCTGGCAACTTTGCGAGCTCTGTAGTTGTCATTTGATGAATGTACATTATTAATATATGCCATGAATTCGTACAGATCATTCAGGGAGATTTCTTTTAGAATATTTTCGTTAAAATCGTCCAGGCTGACAGTTGAAATAGAATCCAAGGATAAATTGCCGACACAGCAAACTATGTATCTGAAAAAAAGTCTCAAGTCATAATAATACTCTTTGACTGTATTGGGGGATTTTCCTTTGATAACTGTCATAAAATTAAGATAATTTCTCAGTATTTGCGGTACATCCGAGTATTTATCGTTTGAATTTGCAGTCAGCATTTTAACCCTCCTCCATTTCGCAAAATTTTTATTTTGCGAAATTATTATTTAAACATTACAATCGCCTACCATACGAATTATTTTTTATAATATGTGTTTTTTTCGGTTATAACAACATCCATACAAACATCGTGAATATCAAAATCAATTGAATTAACTATCTGAAATTCATAACATATTCCGATTTTGTAAACGTCATCGTTTTCTTTTAGAAATTTGTCATAGTAACCTGCACCAAATCCAATTCTGTTGCATCCTGCATCAAATGCAACTCCCGGAATAATTGCACAGTCAATTTTAAACGGTTGAAAGTTATTGTAATTTTCATCAGGTTCTTTAATACCATATTTATTAAGCGAATAATGACTTTGATTTAAAAAAATTTCTACTGCATCAAATGTCAGATTATCTATATCACATTTCGGAAGAAAGACTCTCCTCCCCTTGGATAATAAATAATTTGTAAGTTCTGCAGTCGGAACTTCATTTCCAAACGAAGCATACAAAAGAATTTGATTATAGTTCAAGATATTTGAACTTAATATTTTGTTAAAAATTATTTTCCCTGAATCTGTTATAAAATCCTCATCAAGCATATTTCGCTTTTTGATCATTTGTCTTCTAATAATTTTTTTATCCATCTTACTTATAAAGCATAACCTTTTTCAGGTTATTGGCATAATCGATTCCTTTGTAGTGTTCAACAATTTTAAACCCAAGTAAATGAGCAGTTCCTGCTCCTCGTGATGTAAAAATGTTTTCGGACACACATACGTCATCGTCAGAAACATCAGCACCATCAAGAAACTCTTCAAATGAAGGAAAACAGCATGCTTTTTTTCCTTGCAAAAATCCCATTTTTCCTATTACAGAAGGTGCAGCACAGATTGCTGCTATGAGCTTTTTGCTATTGTTAGCATTTTTCAGAATGGCTTTTAGTGAATCTGAATTATCAAGATTAACATATCCGGGATATCCGCCGGGAAGATAAATCATATCAAAATCATTATCAATATTTTTAAGAATATCGTCAGCATAAACCTTGATAGCGTGAGCACCTGTAACCTCGTTGGAACCGTTTATCGAAAATGTTGTAACGGGTATTTCCGCCCTGCGGAGAATATCAACTACCGTCAAGGCTTCAATTTCTTCAAATCCGTTTGCAAGAATGGTATATACTTTCATTTTTTATCCCCCATTTTCATTTATGTAAAAAATCATTAATAACCATTAGAACCAATGAATCGTCAATCTGATTTTTGAGAAAAGCCGCAGAAGGCAGAAACTGCAAATAACACACTGACATATAAATCAACCATACCAAAACAACACCAACAACTATACCGCATATACTGCCAAGAATTGAATCTATGCCACCGATAATCGGAATATTTGTTGTTTTAGAAGCTAAAAATTTTACCAAGCTCAAAAGAAGTTTAAATATTATGAATGAAATAATAATCAACGGCACAGTAACTATAACCTGAACAGACTTTTTTGATAGGTCTTTTACTGCATTCTCAGTTGCTTGACGTGAATCATCATTAAAAAGATACTTGCCCAGAAAAGGAGAATTTTCAGTAATTGTATCTCTTAGACTATCAATTTCTCCGTTAATACCGTTTGACACATCATCTACCATGCCCGATCCGAATTCAGAATCAAAAAACTCTGCTTCCAGATGTCCGAATATCTGAGTAACGATTGTAATTGAAAAAACAAAAATCACGATGGAAATAAGCATTTGGGTAATTCCGTTTTTGTATCCCATGAACAAGCATATTACGATAGTAAAAATCAGAATAAAATCTAATATCATAGTAAGTTAATCCTTTTTGACAGAGTTAGCGTTAAGGGCAACCAGCTTAATCTCCTGAGAACCGGAAATTACCAATGCAGCACGCTTGGTGTTCATTAACATGGTTTCTCTGACATCGTATGTTGTGTCAGAATTAGAAACTACTTTTCCCTTGGAATTTATCAGCATGAGCTTTCTTCCGTTTGTAAGTAACGCATTTTGATCGCAAACATCCATATCCGTAATTTGTTCCCGAGTGAAAAACTCCCCTGTTTTTTTACCCTTTTTATTATAAAAAGCGACAACATTTCCGTGTGAACTGATTTCATTATCAGAAAACACAAGTGCAAACATACCATTATTATATGCTGCTATATCAGCTTGTCCGTTCTCGAAGTTTTTCTCCCACTTTAGTTTTCCGTTTAAATTATAACATTGCATTTTTGTGTCAAAAAGCATTATTAATCTGTTTTTTGCAACAAAAACACATTTTGCCGGAATAGTATCATCAAATTTAGTTTTAGAGATGTTTGTGTTATTTTTGACGTTAGTTACGACTAATTCAGATGAAATATGCTTATCCTCAAAAAGAAGTTCTATCGTAATAAGACTTTTATTATCATCTGACAAGGCCGCGTATGCAATCTGCCTGTCCGGATTGTCACGAAAATAAATTAATTCTCCGGATTTATTATATACCGTGATTTTGTTTTTTAAACCGGCTTCATCCAGAAACATAACCGAGTATCCATTGGAATTTACATATCCGTAAGAAATCTTTTCGTTTGTTTCTATCTTTTTTGTCTTTTTTCCGTTAGTTAAATATGCTTCTTTATCATCAGAATAGTAAATAAGCGCATAGGTTCCGTTCACAGCAATCTCCGGAGACGTTTTTGATGAAGAAAATTCCCACTGAGAAAGTTGTGCAGTGTTATAACAGGTAATTTTACCGTCTTTTGCAACAATAAATCCGTCAAGATACTTTTGCACATCATAATTATTGGATTCTTCAAGTGAGATAGGCTCTTCATTAACGGTTGTTGTTGAACTGAAATTTGAATTTTTATAAATTGTACTGAAAATGAGTAATCCGGCAAGTACGATAACAAGCAAGATTGCATAGCAACCCGATTTTTTTGCAGGATTATTTTTGTTTTCATTTGGAAAATCTATTATTTTGTTTTGTTTTGTGTTTTCATTGTTTTCTTTTTTCAAACTAAACACTCCTAATACTCAACTTTATATAAAGCAAGTCCCTGAGGCGGTGCAGTTGGCCCGGCTTCAGAACGATCACAGGACTCTATGATTTCTTTTACCTTACACGGATGCCATTTGCCAAGTCCGACATTTACCAGTGTTCCTGTTATGATTCTGACCATATTATACAGATATCCATTTGCACGGATGAATATATACACCAGGCTTCCATTGCATTCAATATGTAAATCGTATATAATTCTGACTGCAGAAGAAATATCATTTCCTGATGTCATAAATGCTGAAAAATCATGTTCCCCCAAAAAGTAGCTGCATGCCTGATTCATTGCATCAACATCCAGTTCTTTTTTTATTTGCCATTCATAATTTCTTGAAAAAACAAAAGGATCTTTTTGGGTGTTAATTGTATATCGATATGTTTTGGATTTTGTATCAAATCTTGCGTGAAAATCCGGTGACATCTCAAAGCATTCCAAAGCCTTTACATCAGGTGGGAATTTTGCATTAAGAACTATTGGCAGTCTTTCTGCCGGAATGGGAAAAGATGTTGTAAATGAACATGCATACTCATATGCATGAACACCTGCATCGGTTCTTGAACAACCATTTACCTTGATTGTTTCTCCGGTTATGGAGGATAATGTATCTTCTATAACTTTCTGCACGGTAATTGCTTCTGGCTGTATCTGATAGCCGTGGTATCCGGTACCATCATATTGAAGTGTAAGCAGTAAATTTCTCTCTTTCATACATTAAACACTCCAAAAACAATAATAATTGCACAAAATGCAAGAACAACAACTCCCGCCACAATATCTCTGAAGTGATACGAAAGTTCTTTAAGTCGTGTTCTGTTTTCACCGCCGCGATAGCATTTACATTCCATTGCGGTTGCAAGCTCATCAGCCCTTCGGAATGAGTTGATAAAAAGCGGTACAAGTATTGGAATAAGAGACTTGGCTCTTTTGACGATACTACCGTTTTCAAAATCAGCTCCACGGGACTTTTGTGCCATAATTATTTTATCGGTTTCCTCAAGAAGAGTGGGAATAAAACGCAATGCAATCGTCATCATCATAGCCAGTTCATGAGAAGGAAGTCCGAACCTTGAAAAAGGTTTGAGAAGACTCTCTATTCCATCTGTAAGCATAATTGGAGATGTGGTGAAAGTAAGAAGTGATGTAAACGAAACCAGTAAAACAATTCTTAAAGCCATAACAACAGCAGAAGAAACGCCATTGGTTGTTATGGATATAAACTTCCAGTTTATAACATAGGTATCTCCCGATGTAAGAAACAAGTTAATTACAGCAGTGAAAATAATTAAAAATAATACCGGTTTTAATGACTTCATAACAACAGAGAATTTAATTCCGGAAAAATAAATGATAATC
>JAZQBI010000079.1:0-4236 GCA_045545635.1 Clostridia bacterium
GTATTTGTCATATATTAAAGAGAACAGGAACGTATTTTCCACAGTTTTATTACATGCGGAGTCATTTGGTTTTAATGAGATATTTCAAAGACTCTATGAGAATGTTTTCAATCCTGTTTTAGAAAGGTTCAATTATCCAATCGCCGACAGAAAATATGCTATGATGTTTTATCTTAACGGAATAACCGCCGTTGTAACGGAGTGGTTAAAAGATGGATGCGAAAAGACTATTGGAGAAGTATCTCGAATTATTTACGAATGTATATTTGGGGTGAAAAAAGAGATCATCTAAACCATTCGGCTCTTCCAACGACGATACCACCCAAAGGGTGGTATTTGTCGTTGTGGATAATAATTAGGAGGGACTCGAACCCTGAGAGGGCACGAACCGTAAAACAAAATAGTCCGGTGGACTGTTTTGTAGGTGAGTGGTGCGAAGTCCGGTACCGAAGCCGTAGGCTTGGGTGGACGAGCAGGGCAGATGCGAAGCATATGCATCGTCCCTGAAGATCCACCAAAAAAAGCGAACAATTTAGATGACATTTAAATTGTTCGCTTTTTTCAATGCTTTGAGGGCTTTTTGATAAAATCAGTTTTGAAACAAAATGATAGATGCCCAGCGGTTTTGAACCAGACTTGAACTAACGACAGTAGGTTTTAGAGGATATTTTGATAGTAAATACTTTAATGACTCGGAAGATGATGAAGAAGTCAGCATATACACATAATCACTCCTCAATTAAAAATTACACATTTAATGTAACATAAAAATTTACATTTTTTAACGGAACTTTTAAGAACAATATTAAATACGGCACTATTCAATATAGCGTAGACTGTCTGAATATTTGCGAAAATTTTTAGGCGATTGTCCGTATTTTCTCTTAAATACCTTATAAAAATAGCTAAGGCTCTGGAAACCGCACATAAAACATATTTCAAGTATCGGTGTGTTTGTATGAAGTAGTAGGTTTGATGCATAATTAATTCTTAACTCATTGATGTATTCAGACGGTGTTATTCCAAGATACTGTTTCAGGCATCTGGACAGATGCTCTCGGCTTTTGTGGCAAAGTTCAGTCATTCTTTCTGTTCCCAAAATAAAATTTTCAGGATTTTCCATGTCGGATAAAAGCTGTACAAGCCAAAGCGGTTTGTCGTCTTGCACCTTGTATATATTGCCCATAAAATATCTTACAAAAATATCTGCAAGAATTGAACGCATCCTCATCTTTAATAAATTTTTATCCTGCCAGTTAATAATATTTAATTCTTCTATTTGTTTTAACAATCTCTTTTTTTCAATAGTATTTAGTGTAATTGTCGGGGGCATATCATAAGAGAGTAATTTGTTTGACGGAAAGCTGTCCGACAAAAATTCAAATAATAAATTGGCTGTTTCACGCGTGAATGTTAGGTTAACATAAGCGGTTTGAGTGCTTTTGGGCGAATCATATATGTATGCGTGAACATCATCAGGACGGATAAATACCAGACTGCCTTCGGGTAGTCTTTGTTTAATTCCGTTGATAAAATGCGTAACAGTCCCGGTGACGGTTATAAAGATTTCGTAGAAGTCATGGCAATGCGGGTTAAACCTGTCGGTTGCTCCGTACACATATCTGTAAAGGCACTGAGCTTCAATATCAACAAAATCCTTGGATGAAAGACGCTTAAATTTATTCATATTAAACTCTCCTAAATATCAAAATAGTGGAAATATTATATCAAAATATCTGTAGAGATGCAAGTTGTTTTGTGATAGAATGTGGAAAAAGGAGAGTGAAAGGTATGGAAAAATTACATTTGTTGTGTAACGCACATCTTGATCCGGCATGGCTTTGGAGATGGAACGAAGGACTTGCAGAAGCAATTTCCACATTTAGAGTTGCTGCGGATTTTTGTGAGAAATACGATGGGTTTGTTTTCAATCATAATGAAGCATTATTATATGAATGGGTGGAAGAACATGAACCACAACTTTTTGAACGCATAAAAAAGTTGGTTAAAGAAAAAAAGTGGACTATTATGGGTGGTTGGTATCTTCAGCCGGATTGTGTAATGACATCAGGTGAAAGTCTGCTTGAACAAATCAATCTCGGGCAGGAATACTTTATGAGCAGATTTGGTATAAAACCAGATATCGCTATAAATTTTGACTCATTTGGACATTCACGCGGATTAGAACAAATTTTAAAATTAACAGGCTATAAAGGTTATATTTTTATGAGACCATACGAAATAAAAGGTGATTTCTTATGGGAAGGATATGATGGCAGTCGAATAATAGCACATGGAACCGTTGATGGATATAACTCTCTTAAAGGACAGGCCTTAAAAAAAATACAGGACAATATAAAGTTGCAGGCATCAGACACCGGACTTTGCCTATGGGGGATTGGAAATCACGGGGGAGGTCCCTCGCAAGAAGATTTAGAGAATATAAACAGATTAATAAGTACATCTGATATTGAGATGATCCACTCTACTGCTGATGCGTATATTTCGGAAGTGAATACAGATAATCTTAAAGTGATAGACAAATCATTAATACCATGTATGGTAGGCTGCTATACGTCTATGGTCCGTATAAAACAGGCAAATAGGCGGTTGGAAAATAAAATTGCAGTAACAGAAAAAATATTAAACTATGCACAGATGCTTTCGGATTTTCAATATGATGAAAATGAATTGAAGAAAGCAAGAAAAGCTCTTGCTTTTTGTCAGTTCCACGATATTTTGCCAGGTTCTGCAATCAGACCTGTTGAAGAAGATAGCATTAAAACGCTTAATTACGGCGAGGATATTACAGATAAATTATACACAAAGGGATTTCTGAAACTTTGTGAGGGTCAGAAAAAAGCTGCTGACGGTGAAATTCCCATTATGGTATTCAATCCGCATCCTTATGAAATTGAGGGAGAATTTGAAGTCGGATTTATGCTTCAAAATCAGAACTGGAATGAGGATGAGATAACCCTTGCTACTGTGTATGACGAAAACGGAAACGAGCTTTTAACACAAAATGAAAAACCTGAATCTACTTTTAATCTTGATTGGATTGAAAAGGTTAGCTTCGTTGGAAAAATTGCTCCTTCGTCAATCAGCAGATTTAATTGCAAGTTTACAATATTAAAGAAGGATTCATTGCCACAAAAAGAATATGATGAGAAATTCATATCTGTCAGCAATGAAAGAATGAATGTAGTCATAAACCGTGATACCGGGTTAATTGATTTATATGAAATTGACGGAAAGAGGTATATAGAAAACAGTGGTAAAATAGAGGTATACAAGGATAACGAAGATCCGTGGGGAATGAAAGTAGATTCTTTCAAAGAATATGAAGGTTCATTCAAACTGATGAGCGATAGAGAAGCAAATGATTTTACCGGGTATCCCGAGGAGAATTTGTCCAATGTTCGCGTTATAGAGGATGGACCGGTAAGAATGAAAGTTCAGGCAATCTTTAAATATAAACGTTCTGTTGCTGTTGTTGAATATACATTGCCGAAAAATGGTGTATATATAGATGTTGAAGTTTTGATGTATTCAAATGAGCCAAACAAAATGATTAAATATACATTGGATACCAAACTTAACGGCACTCCGCACGGAGAAACAGTATTTGGCTATGAGAAGCTTCCGCATGATGAGACAGAAGCTGTTTACCATAAGTGGTGCGGAATAAAGGATGGTGATAATAACCTTTATGTAGTAAACAGAGGCATTTACGGCGGAAGCTTTACAAACAGTACCATAAAGCTTTCCTTGCTCCGAACACCTATTTATGCGGCACATCCGATTGCGGAAAGACAGATTGCACCCCATGACAGATTTATAAAGCACATTGATATGGGCGAAAGAAACTTCAGCTTCAGAATTACAACCGAGCCGAATATAGCAAGAGAGGCACAGATTTATAATGAAGAACCACAGCTTATGTCCTTTTTCCCGTCGGGCGATGGCGTGAGAAATAAGGGAGTTATATCTGTAGATAACACCAGTATCATAGTGTCTTCTGTAAAAAAAATAGGTGGAAAACATCAATTAAATATCTATAATGCAACAGGTACTGAACAAGATGCAGAGATAACACTGTTAAAAGATAACACAAAAATTCCCTTGCATTTCAGAGGACATGAAATTAAACAGCTTGAAATATGAGGTGACAGATATTATGAAACCGATCAAATTAAAGCCTGTGTATAAAGATTATATATGGGGCGGAGAAAA
>JAZQBI010000080.1:0-21287 GCA_045545635.1 Clostridia bacterium
GATGTTAAGTCTTTCGACTCAACATCGTTCGTTGTTTTCCAACCCTGTCAAACAGATGGCGTAAAATAGTAATTTTTTAGAATTACTGTCTTACGAGCACCCATCTAAGGCGGGGTATTTTTATTTAAGGATATTCAGCAACAGTTATTATTGTCAGATAATACCCATATTATAACTATGGCAATTATAACCCATATCCAGATGTTTGTATTTGAGCCTAGGATGCCGCATCCGTTGTTGCAGCAGGGATCACAGCATCCGCAGTTATTGTTGCAGGAATCGTACATATTATTCACCTCAGCATCCGCAATCGTTTACACAAGGATTTGTGCACTTACAATCGTCGTTGTTCATAAAGAGAAGAATAACAAGGATGATGAACCACAAAATTGTACTGCTTTCACCGCAGTTTCTGTTACCTATAAGATTAAACATACAGTTTCCTCCTTTCATTACTTACATACATTCTGACTGTCACAGCAACCAAAGAGTAATAAGAACACCAAAATAAAGAAAAGTATTCCGTCATTGGAACCAAAGAGAGAAGAACAACACTTATTACCAAGCATCAAAAAGCACCTCCGTTTTTTTGTTTCGGTTTATCATATGCCATAGGAATGTTATGTGTTACACTTGACTAAAAATAAATTCAGGTATATAATAAGATTGAAATTTTTGGACTTTTTGGTTAAAACAGTAAAAGGGTGATTATTATGAAAGTTATTATACTTACAATGTCTACGGGAAACGGCCACAACATAGCATCATATGCTCTTAAAAATTACCTCAAATCCCTTGGTATGGAAGCTAAGGTTGTGGATGCATACAAATTCTTTAACAAACAGCTAAGCGACCTCCTTGAAAAAGGATATCTTATGAGCACCAAATATGCCCCCTATATGTACGGCAAATTCTACAGGAGTATGGAAAAGCACAATCCGGAATCCCGACTTGCCTGGTCCACCTTCTGCAACAGCTTTGTAGCACGGCAGTTTGCAAAATACATATCCCGTCAGAACCCAGATATGGTTGTATCCACCCACTCTCTGGCGGCTGTACTTATGTCGGAATACAAAAGAAAAAAACTGGTAGATACCAAAACCGTCGGCATAGTGACCGATTTCTGCGTTCTGCCCTACTGGGATATGGCTGATATGGACTACTACATAACAGCTAATGAGCACATAAAGGATCTTCTCATAAAAAAAGGAATTCACGCAGACAAAATCCTGCCCTACGGAATTCCCATTGACCTTAAATTTTCACAAAAAATACCAAAAGAAGAAGCCAGAAAAAAACTCGGTATAGAAAACAAGGAGACGGTGTTTATAATATCCGGAAGTATGGGATTTGGCAAAACAGAGAAATATATAAAATCCCTTGACTCCATCGAACGTGACTTCCAGATTGTAAGTGTATGCGGACGAAACGAAAATATGAAAAACCGTGTAGACCGTCTTGTTACAAAGAAGAAAGTGTATAACTACGGTTATGTGGATAATGTGGATGTAATAATGGACGCATCCGACATAATTGTAACTAAACCGGGCGGTCTCACCGTAAGCGAGGCTATTGCCAAGAAACTACCTATGGTACTTGTGGATCCCATACCGGGACAGGAAGACAGAAATAAGGAATTTCTCATTAATAATTCTCTGGCAATGGGTGTGTCCAAAAATGCTCCCCTTGATGAGGTTGTCTCTCAGCTTATAAAATGCCCTGAAAGGCGGGAACAAATCAAAACCATGCAGACAATACTCGGAAAACCCCTTGCCGCCAAAACCCTTGGCGATCATATAATGGAAATATTGAAAGAGGCAAGATGATTTATGTATAATGAAAATGAGCTTTTTGCAGAAAGAATAAAAGAACTGAGAAAATCCTGGGGGCTTACTCAGGAGCAGATGGCAGAAATGGTACAACTTCGTAAAACCACCATATCCAACTACGAATCCGGATATGCCACCCCTACCATATCAACACTGAGGCGGTTTATGCTTCGTTTTAACCTTCCGGCAAGCTATTTTCTGCCGGACACAGAGCTTTCCGGCAATGTTCATAAAAAGACTCCGCAACTGATGTACGGAACACCCATATACTACTATGAACCCTCCAACATTGACGGTCTCCGTTCAGGGGAACCTTGTCTTATGAATTCATGTCTCACACTGCCCTCTCAGGCACAAATACCAAAAAAAGGCTACATATCAACAAGTGCAACAGACAACTCCATGAATAGGCTTGGCATCAAAAAAGGAAGTTTTGTGGTGATAGATACCGAGAACCGCCTTCTTTGCGATAAGGATATATTTGCGGCAATAAGAAATAACGAGCTTATAATACGACAGTATCACAATACCGCTGAGGGTTGCTATATGACAAGCGAATCAACCCGAATTCCTACGGGACTTTCCATAGAAATGATACCGGAAAACGACTTTAATGTTTTGGGTAAAATCACTATGGTTTTGAGTAAATTTTAGTGCATATTTACCAACAGATTTGACAAATGTGTTTTTTTGTGATAAAATAGCCGAGGTGTTTTATTAAAGCAACAAAAAAACAAGGAGGAAAGCCCCTAAAGGGGTATGCATATTTAATGTTTAAAAAAATCAAGACAATAGCATTGGCTTGTACATTATCTGCCAGTCTGGCGATTAATGTAAATGCCGCCAATGTGTCTCTCGGTGTTGTTACTGCCGATGCACTCAATGTCCGACCTACACCGTCAACATCCGGTCAGTCCATGGGACTTATTCCTAACGGTGATGAAGTTGTGATTCTCGGACAAGAAGGTAACTGGTACAAAATCCATCATACCGGATCTACCGCATATGTAAGTGCAGATTATGTAAAAATAACTGCTACTAATGTTGAAAGAGATATCTCGGTTCCAAGCTATTCACAGCAGCTTAGCTACAATGTAACTCAGTCCCCCGCTTCCGGCGTGCCTTCCTATACCGGCTCTTCTGTAATGGGTGAAGCTCTCGTTGAACTTGCAAAGCAGTACATAGGTACACCGTATGTATATGGCGGTATGTCTCCTGCAGGATTTGACTGTTCAGGATTTGTTAAGTATTGCTACGGACTTATGGGAGTAAGCATTAACCGTGTTGCCGCAGATCAGGCACAAAACGGCTACGGGGTTTCTGTAGATCAGATGCGTCCCGGAGATATACTTTGCTTCAGCTCTTCTGCCGGTGGTTCGTATATCGGTCACACGGGAATATATGTTGGTAACGGATATTTTATCCATTCACCAAGAGAAGGTTACTCTGTTGAAATTCTTCCTCTTTCAGGAACATCATACGGAAACAGAATTGCTAAGGTCAGAAGAATATTCTAATTCTAGCAGGACTGCAAAAACAAATGTTTTTGCAGTCACTTTTTATTACTTAGTTCTTTTTCATATTTTTTATCTGAATTTAGAATTTTGTTTGGTAATTTCGACATTTTTGTTTTTTTTGATTGACTACAAACAATTTTTAATATATACTTATAATAATACAAACAAATACAGTTTTAAGGGGGATACTTATGGTAGAAAAATTTGCATACGAGGGCCTCACCTTTGATGATGTGCTCCTCATACCTCAGGAATCAAACATACTTCCTAACGCAGTGGATATGAAGACAAGACTCACACAGAACATACAGCTCAATATTCCGCTTATGAGTTCTGCTATGGATACTGTAACCGAGTCCAGTATGGCTATTGCCATTGCCCGTGAAGGCGGCATAGGTATCATCCACAAAAATATGACTATAGAACAGCAGGCAACAGAAGTTGATAAGGTAAAAAGAAGTGAGCACGGAGTTATCGTGGATCCTTTCCGCCTTTCCGAAAACCACACCCTTGCCGAAGCTGATGCCCTTATGGGTAAATACAAAATAAGCGGTGTTCCGATAACAGAAGAAGACGGCAGACTCAAGGGTATCATCACAAACCGCGATCTGCGATTTGAGACTGATTTTACCAAGCCTATCAAAGAGGCTATGACAAGCGAAAATCTTATAACAGCACCCGAAGGTACTACACTTGATGAAGCACAGCAGATACTCAGAAGCGCAAAAATAGAAAAGCTCCCTATCGTTGATAAAAACGGTTATCTGAAAGGTCTCATCACCATTAAGGATATAGAAAAGTCCGTTAAATACCCAAATGCTGCAAAAGACTCCAACGGCAGACTTCTTGCAGGTGCGGCAATAGGTATTACCGACGATGTTCTTGACCGTGTTGAAGCTCTTGTTTCTGCAAAGGTTGATGCTCTTGTACTGGACTCAGCTCACGGTCACTCCATGAACATTATGAAATGTCTTAAAAAAGTTAAGGAAGCTTTTCCTCATATTCAGGTTATTGCAGGTAACATTGCCACAGGTGAAGCAGCTCTTGCTCTTATCGAAGCCGGTGCTGATGCAATAAAAGTTGGTATCGGACCCGGTTCCATCTGTACAACAAGAGTTGTAGCAGGTGTAGGTGTTCCACAGATTACAGCTATTTATAATGCATATCAGGCAGCTAAGAAATTCAACATTCCTGTTATTGCAGATGGCGGTATCAAATATAGCGGTGATCTTCCCAAAGCTATTGCCGCAGGTGCTGATGTAATTATGGTCGGCTCACTTCTTGCCGGTTGTGAGGAAAGCCCCGGAGATACCGAAATATACGAAGGAAGACAGTTTAAGGTATACCGTGGAATGGGTTCAATTGCCGCTATGGAAATGGGCAGTAAGGATCGCTACTTCCAGAATGGTACAAAGAAGCTTGTTCCCGAAGGCGTTGAAGGCCGTGTTCCCTATAAGGGTGCTGTTGCAGATACCATCTATCAGCTTATGGGCGGACTTCGCTCCAGCATGGGTTACTGCGGTACTGCTACTATCCCCGACCTCAAGGAAAAAGGCAAGTTCGTGAGAATTACCGCCGCAGGTCTGAGAGAAAGTCATCCCCACGATATTTCCATAACAAAGGAAGCTCCCAACTACAGCAGAAACTTCTGATTTTAACTTCTATATACAAAAACACTCTGTTCATTGCGATACAGAGTGTTTTTTGATTTTTATATGAGATTATTCTTTTCTATAACATCAATTACGGCACTTGCCATTGAGAAAAATCCCAAATCTGTAGGATGACATCCGTCAACCATACCGTCATCACCGCAAAGTGCAGTGAGTGCCTTGTTGTCTATATAGTAAACGTTTTTGTCCCCTGATGACACGGCATTGTTGTAGGTTCTCTCTATAACTGATTTACGTTTTTCCTCATCAGGATTAAGAGTGTATTTGGGACGGGGCATTATGATAATCGGAATATCGCCCTTTGCTTCTCTTACAGCCTTGAACATCTTCTCGTGTGTTGCCGTAAGATGCTCAAGCGTGGGTGCATTGTGGTCGTAATCATACACAAACATTGACATATCAAGTTCTCTTATGTATTCGATAATTTCGTCCTCTGCTCTGGCATTTCCTGCAAAGCCGAGAGAAATAAAATCACAGTTAAGCTTTCTTGATATGATGCTTTCATAAGCCATACCCGGTCTTGTGGCACATCCCCCTTGAGTAATGGAAGAACCGTAATAAATTATTGGTTTTTCATTAACATATGGTTTTGCTTCCGCAACAGAAGAACCCTCTTTCAGACCTATCATAAGGGATGTAACTATGGAGTATAGCGGCATATTTATCGTTATTTCTCTCGTTACTCCATCATCGGAAAGCTCTATGATACTCTCGTATCCGTCCATTTTTTCGATGCCATCGGGTGGTACAAATGTCTTTATACACACATTGTCCGCATAAAGGTCAAAGCCTGCAGTTCCTGTTGCTGCCATACGGCTCATAACCTTTGGCTCAGGCATCTTTGCAGAGATTGCCACATAGGGACTGTTTGTTGCAAATCGTATCCTACCGCCTGCAGAATGATTATGTACATATTCCACCCCCGGACTAACGGACTTTGCCACATCCTTGGGAAGTCTTCTGAACATCCCGTCAGCATAAAAAACGCCGTGTACACTGAATGGTTTTTCCAAAGAATCATAAAACTTTATGTCAGGTTCATTTAAGGTTGTTCCTACCTTTATATTGGCATCAACCTCAGAAAGTTTACTCATTTCTTTTCCTCCATATGTCAGAAATGGATGAAACATCAATGCTTCATCCATTTATTTTTTATTATTATAGTACATACAAACACAAATTGTCAATGATTTCAGCCAATCTTAGCTCTAAGAAAATCTACTGCTTTGGATATATCGGAAACGGGATCTCCGCCAACTTCACGTTCTATGGTAAGGAAGCCCTTATAGCCAATTTCGTCAAGAGCCTTTAAGTAGTTATCAAAATCTACTCCGCCCTCACCAAGGGGCACCTCTATGTAAGCATCGCCCTGATTAGCTTCTTCATCTATGATCCGATATATAATCTCAGGATTAACATCTCGGAGTTTCTTGCCGTCCTTGGCATGAGTATGCACAATGTAATCCTTTAGAGTGTGTACACCCTTTACAGGATCGTCACCTGTAACCATTACAAAGTTTGCAGGGTCAAAGTTTACTGCAACACCCTTTGAGCCGAGGTCATCAAGAAAGCCTTTGAGAGTTACGGCAATCTCCGGACCTGTCTCTATGGCAAAGTGTGCATTCATACTGTCCGCATACTTTGAAAGCTCAAAGCATGCCTCCTGCATAATCTTGTATCTTTCGTGATTTTTGTCAGATGGAACAACACCGATGTGGGTTGTAACTACATCTGTTTCGAGCTCTTTCGCAAGGTCGAGGATTCTCTTGGACTTTTCTATAAGACCGGGATTCAACTCTCTGTTGCCAAAACCCATACCAAGGTCTCCGCAAAGAGCGGAAAATACAAGGCCGTTGGATTTGACCATATCAAGAAGCTCTTTTCTCTTGGCAGTGTTCATATTTTCGGGTGCAAACTCTCCGGATGTAGCATACATCTGCAGCCCCTTTGCCCCTATTTGTGCCGCTTTAACTATCGCATCTTTTGCATCAAGTCTGAAAGAATCGAGCATTACACCTATTGGGAATTTATACATAATTATTCCTCCATTACAGTTTACTCTTTATAATTTCGTCGGCCTTCAAAGCCCATCTGAAGCTTTCGAATACATCATCAATTGTGGGAGAACCCTCTTTTTTGTCCTCTATCATATCTATAAGCTCCTGAAGCTGATCACCGGTAGGCTTGCGCTTACAGTTGATATTGATTGTTTCATAGGCTTTTTCCGGATATCTGTAGTATTCTATGAGATCTCCCTCTTCCTGATTGGAAGCTCTGGACATCTGATAGGTAATCCTTATCCTTCCCTTTGGTCCCACAAATTCTTTGAGGTTATCTGCAGCAATCGTATTGCCCCAGCCCGCTTCGTAATATGCAACAGAACCGTCGGTAAGTCTCAAGGTCATAAGACCGTAGTTATATTTGCCGTCGGGTACATCTGCCTCTGTACGAAGTCCGATGCCGGAAATCTCACTGACCTCTGCACCGGTAAACCATCTCATAATATCTATGTAATGTACTCCGCAATCCACAATGGGAGAAGTTTCTTTTATGAGATTCAAGTACTTTTGCCAGTCCATGGTATGGTGATTCTGTGCCATTCTCATAACTATGGGACTTCCGATAGCACCGCTTTGTATCATATCTGCCACAGCTTGATATGTTTTGTTGTGACGGAGTATGTGGCCTATGAGAACCTTACATTCGGGATGGGATTTGATTAATTCTACACATTCCCTGCCCTTCTCAAGATTTTCAGCAATGGGCTTTTCGCACAATACATGCTTGCCGTTTTTCATTGCCTCTCTGAGAATTTCGAGATGGGTGGAGGGATATGTGGATATAATAATTATATCCACATTATCCATAGAAACAACTTTTTTATAATCTGTTTCATAACCCTCGGCATGGTATTTGTGCATAAACTTTTGTGCTCTTTCCTTATTTAAATCACACACGCATTTTATTGCAACATTATCCATAAGGCATATATCGTCAAGATGAGCACTGCCCATACTTCCGCATCCAATAAGAGCTATGTTATATACTTTTGATGACATACATCTGAAACCTTCTTTGTTATAACTTATAAATTAGAGTGTAATTTCCTTGTGTTCTTCTGCGGAACGATAGATAGCATCCATCATCTGTGCTGTTATGATATTTGTATCAATATGGGAAGCAAGCTTCTCGCCGGATTCGATGCAATCGATAAATGAATCAATTTCACACTGGAACATATTGGGGATATTGAAATCATATGTTGTCTTGGAAATCATACCGTTCTTTGTGGAATAGAATGTAAAGTCCTTACCGTACTGGAGACGTATTCCGCCCTTTGTACCCATAAAGTCTATGTACATTTCGTTTTCACCAATGTTCTGAGCCCATGCACCGTTGAATGTAACAACGGGACCTGTTGTACGAACCATACCGGTTACGCCCTCTTCTACATCATAGATACCGTCAAGCTTGGGAGGACCTGCCCACATATCCTTGAACACATATCCATCCATAGGAGTTCCGAGCTTGGAGAATGTCTCACCGCTTGCAGAGAGAGGCTTGGGATCGCCGCAGCAGTACATAACTATATCAAAGAAATGTACACCCCAGTCAATCATAACACCGCCGCCTGCAATTTCCTTGGTAGTGAATGCACCGCCAAGACCGGGAATGCTTCTCTGTGAACGGAAGCTTACATACACATGATATACTTCACCAAGTTCGCCCTGGTCGATAAGTTCTTTTAATTTTCTTACACCGCTATTAAAACGGTTGCAAACACCGATATTGAGCACCTTGCCGGATTCATGCTGAGCCTTCTGCATTTCAAGCGCTTCGGAATATACTCTTGCGGCAGGCTTTTCGCAAAGAACATTCTTGCCTGCTTTGAGAGCTGCAATGGCAATTTCGGAATGCATCTTGTTTGGAGTACAAACAGATACTGCCTCCACTTCGGGATCATTTAACACTTCGTTGTAATCGGTAACAGCTATACCGCAACCGTAATCTTTAACTGCTTTTTCTGCACGTTCGGGAATAATATCGCAGAAATATTTGATTTCTGCCTTTTCGTTTGCCATATATGCGGGAATATGTGCATTGTTGGCAATTGTACCACAACCTATTACAGCTACTTTCATTTTGATTTCCTCCTCAAAAATAATTTTCTATTCTATATATACCAAAAAATGCCCCTGAATGCAATATAAATAATTGCCATTTACAGGGACATTATTTGCTATAAATTCATTTTGTACTCCGTTGGTGTCATACCCGTATGTTGCTTAAATGCTCTGCGGAAAGTACGGGGACATGAAAAATTGAGATGGTCAGTTATTTGTTCAACAGTGATATCACTTGTACGCAAAAGCTCTGCCGCATAGGCAATCTTTTTCTTTGTGAGGTATTCCTTTAAGGTTACACCCATTTTTTCCTTGAAAAGATGGGACAAGTAGTACTCACTGTAGGACAGTGCCTTTGATATCTCGCTGACACTTGTAATCTGCAGGTACTCACGGTCTACATAACGAAGCATCTTGTACATAGCATAATTACCGGATTTTTTGCTGTGATTGCGGGTATACACATCCTCCTGAGTGGAAAGTATCCTTGCTATGTTTACAAAAATCTGAGAAATATAGCTGTTAATCATTTCTGCACTATGGTCGTCCTGATTGTAAAACTCTCTGATAAGAAACTCCGAAAGCACCTTTATACTGCCGTTGTCATTTGCAACAATGTAATCACTGTCTCCCACTGCATCATAAAACGCACGGGGAGCTTTTGCAGACATATCCGGTAAAAAGCCAATGCATATGTACCGGAAATTTTCTTCGGGAGAAGCCTCAATCCTGTGTGTAAGTCCTTTTTTTATGAAATGTATCTGTCCTGCTTTTACTTGGTGTTTGTTGTTGCCGGAGGTGAATTCGGCACTGCCGGATATGGCATAGGTAATCTCATCACACTTCTGGGTGTGAAGCCTTATTTCTCCTCCACGGATCACCGAAAGCTCCGAAGCCTGAAAGATTTCTCCTATACCTATTTTGAGCTGCCCTTTGCCAAACATATTTTCAAAGGCAAAAAGACGGTCATTGTACTCCATTACGTTCACTCCAATTAATATACCAAATCTCTGAAATTTTTAACTCTGTGGAAAGTAAGAATATTTCCGCAATGCGCATCATATGCATCCTCATCGCCTGAACGGGATGCAATGATAAGGTCGTCACCGTCTATATCCATACTTGCATAATGACGTGACTGCCCGGAATCATCTCCCTTTGCAACAAGACCTGCAAAACACCAGTCCACCATATTTTTTGAAAAATGAAGAACAAGGCGGTCTCTTTCATCACAAGGAATGTTGTATCTGTTTTCGGGAAGATATTCTACACGCCGCATTGTGTCTGTTGCCTGGCTTGATACAAGCCAATAGAGCTTTGTCACTTCGTCATATTTAACATAGAACTTCATCTGTCCTCCGGGCATGGGAAGAAATACAAGTTTTTTACCGGAGGGAGCTTTTTCACATTCTATATCTATTACTTCTTTGCCGTCACGCACTCTCTCCACTGCCTTCATAAGACAGCAATATCCGCTTCCTGCAGTATGAGCACGCATAAAAAGATGAAGAGTTTTTCCGCTTTTGTCATACCAATAGTGGTACGGGTCCGTAATCTGTACTACATTTGTTTCCAGCCAGCCTATGGGATGAGTGGAAAATTCTATCCCCTCTTTGTCATTCTCGTAGTCATACTTTGAGCGGTATTCGGGGGCGTTGGTTGTGCCTACGCAGTTCTCCTTGTCCCAGCAATCTCTGAGGAACGGAACACCAAACCACTCAAGCTCCGACTCGGATTTAATAACATCACGGAATCTCTTTCTTTCGGAAAAAAGCCAGTTTTCTCTTTTTGTAAGATCTGTTCCGAGCTTTCCTCTCAAAAGTACCGGTGCATGTATATTGGGTTGCCAGTATTTGTAGTCGAAAGGCTCTTCGTCGGGGAGTGTATAGTGTACTTCCATTACAAGATAAACATATCCGTCCTTATACCACACACTGCAGGCGGATTGGTGCCATTTCTCCCCTTTTGTGAGAAATGCTCCCTCTGTCCATGTTTCGCCGTTATCGTCGGAATAGAATACTACAAGGTCATCCATATGTCCCAAAAGATATATACGGTCCCCGTCCATAAAAAGGCGAGCATGGTGGAAATCCCTTTCCGCTTTGGTAATCCATGTATTACCTCCGTCGTCGGATGCACATATACAACCTGAACGGTCTGTAATATCGTAGCTTACAAGGTATCGGTCATTTTTAACCTTTATAAGCGACGGTGTATAAAGAAAATCCTTGTTTGGATCCTCGGATCTGCAAATAACTGTATGATTTTGTGCAAGTGCCTGCATTTATATCATCCTTTCCTAATTACTTTATAACAACATTTTCAACAAATTCATTTGTTTTGAGGTTGAGTTCTTCTGCCGTAGTGAGCTTTTTGCCATTGAAATATATGTCTTCAATGGTAATGTTTTTACAAAGGTGTTCTGCATCCTTTCCCTCTATTTTCATTCCGGGGAAGTCAATATCATCTTCGGTAAACACCTGAATATTGCGCACTGTGACATCTGTTGTTGTGCCGGCAATTCCGTCACTTGACCATATATCGGGGCCGTTGATACTTGTAGCAAACAGTGTTGCAGTGTGACGCTGCCATACGAATTCCTCTTCGTCGCTATGCTGATAGAGTGATTTGGCATCGTGCACAGAATATTCCACTCGTATATCTTCATATACAACATTCTGTATTTTTGCTCTGTCATCATTACTCATATGCAGTACCGTCATAGAGTGGTGCAGACAGTCGCAATCTCGGAATGTGATATTCTTCATTTCGGAAGCAACGGTATCTATACCAACCTCGAGGGTACGTGCCCAGTCACACCATACTACGCAGTTGTCTATGAGGATGTTTTCTACATTCTGGGTATCCCATCCGGTCTGGCCCTTGACACAGATAACATCATCGAAGGCGCGGACAAAGGAGTTACGAACCGTACAGTTGCGGCAATTGAAGAAGTCTATACCGTCATTGTTATGCTTCCACATACCTATTACCTTGACATTGTCAAAGGTAACATCATCACACCCCACCATGGTATTTGAAAGTCCTGCGGTACCGTTGATTATAATTCCGTTGAATTCAACATTTCTGCATTTATAAAAATGCAAACCTGCCTTGAGTATTGCCATACCTTCCAGATACTTTCTGAAATGTTCTTTTCCGCCATATACCGAGCTTCCGGTACCGGGGACATACTCTCCTTCTCTCTTGGGGAGAAGTTTTGCATCGGGTTTAAATGAGAACACGTGGTTTGCACCGTCTTTTGCCCACATATGCTCGGGAACACGGGAAAAATCGTAGGGAAAGATGAAGTTGTGATTCTGTCTTTCCTCCCAGTTACCGTCAAGCACACCATTTCCCAAGATACGGATATTTTCCGCATCTATGCCGAGGAAAGCGCCGTGAACAATTGCATCACGGTCAATATATACAGTTGTGTTGTCGCCAAGCTCCACCTGACCGATGTGGTGAACTCCCGGGCCATAGTAAAGGACATTTTCGTCATCGGGGCAAACACCGTAGTCAACCACCGGATCGACAAAAATGTGGAGAGCCTCGGAAATGCCGTCAAGCTCAAGCACGTACTGTCCCGGACGTGTAATTGTAAATTCTATTGTACCATCATCCGACACAACCGGAGTTATCTTTTCGGACAAGGGACGTACAACTGCTTTTTCAAAGGTTTTGGTTGCCTTTACCTTGAGTGTAACATCTTCGTCTGCAGCAAAACTGAGAACAGATGCAAGCTCTGTCTGTTCTATTGATCTCTGTTTGCCCGGCCAGTCACGGTTAAAGGGAATTGCAGATACACGCGAATACATAGCATCCGCTTTTTTACCATTTAAAGTAATAGCATATTTTGTACTGATGTCATCTTTGCTTGGTATATTTGTTACAGTAATCATATATTTTGACTCCTTAATTTTTTGTCATACAGGTAAATCTCTCTTCGGATGTATCAAAGCAATGCAAGGTACCATCGGGCATAATGAGTCTTTTGCTTACGTCTTTTGGTGCATTTATTGTTATTGCAAATTCATCGCCTTCTTTTGTCCAATCAACCGAAACGTCGCCGAATCTTGTGGGGACAACACCCTTTGCAAAGCTCAGATGTCCGCAAACAGGCTCTATAACTATTTCGTCATCATACCCTGTCTTGACGCCGAGAATGTGTCTTGGAAAATCATATAGCGGTGCCGAACTCCAACCGTGGCACTCACTTCGGGGAAAACTGATGCTTTCGCACCAGGTAGTGCAACCGTTATCTACCATGCCACGCCAGTCTTCAAAAACCTTGAAAGCTCTGTCGTAGCATCCGCTTTTTTCAAGTGCACGGAGAAGATAATAATTCATGGCAAAAGCACACTTGCTTATTCCCTGCTCATCAAGCTTTTCTACAAGCTCTTTTGCCTTGTCACCGGTTACTGTCTCGGAAAGAATTGCCCATATTATAGTGTGCATACAATATGTTTCGGTTACAGAGCCATCCTTGTACATCCCCTTTTGGGAATCATAGCACAAAGTATTGATTACTTTTGCAACCTCGGCACTTCGCGTGCGGTACTCGTCGGCAAATGCACCTCTTCCGCATTTTTCACAGATATAAACCGCGTCATTGAGTGCACAGACGTAGTACATATTGTACAGGGTATGTGCTTCATCGGGATTTAGCGGAACAGAACCGCCGCCGTGATTTTCCCATCCATCTACCCAATCTATAAAATCCCAGTGTCTTGTCGTAGTAAGATATCCTTTTTCTGCAAAAGCTCTCCCAAAATATCCAAGAATGGCATCTATATTTGGTACATATTTCGAAACAAATTCTACATCACGGGTATTGTCAAGATACCACCTCATCATCATAATCCATATGAGGGAATATCCGGGTATTATCTGTACAGCCCACGACTGAGGATATGTAGTAAGCAGAAGTCCTGAGGGTTGCTGTGACACAGCAAATTCCATAAGACATTTCCTGATAAGCCGTCTGTCATCGGTCATATTGAAGGTTGCCGCAATCTGAACAGAGGAATCGAACTGATACTGCTGCTGTTCATAATAGGGACAATCGGATATAATTTCGTGATGGCAACACAAAATTGTGTTTTGGGATATGGAGTACATTTTGTTGTAAAGTTCATCTGAACAGGTAAACTCGCCTCTCGTATCATAGGGGTAGTTGACACGCCTTGCCGTAACAAGCTTTGCCCCCTCTCCTTCTATGCGAATAAACCGAAAAGCCCTGAACCAGTATGGTTCAAACACAAATTCTCTGTCATCTGTTTCTACCTCGTCCCAATATCCGTCGATTATTCCCGATGTATCATCACGCCTACCCTTTGAACCGTCGGGGTTGCGGTAGCACTCGGCATAAATTATCTTTACACGGCTTTTTGGTGCTACGGTAATTTTAACCTTGGCAGTCATATATTCTCCGGCATCGTACTCTGTGAAGCCCTCGCCTTTTTTGATTGGATAAATTTCAAATTCCTCACCGGGATATATCATAGGTATGGGACGTTTTTCCAAAAGAAAATTAAGTGCCGCACCACCGCTTATATAATTTCCGTTTTCCTGAAATATACATCTGTCTGCCTTATCCACGGGAAGAGTTATATCCTCTCTGCCTCTGGTTACGATTTCAAAGGGAGGCAGTGAACGCATATCCCGTCTTACAAGCTCATACTCGCCTAGATATCTGCATTCCCAGCTATCGTCGGATATAATGTTATCCCCATTGGATGTATCCGCTTCAAAAACAAGCATAGGGACAATTGTTTTGTACACCGTAGTAAAGCAGTCCATAGTGTGCATTACCCTGACTTCTATGAGGTTCTCACCTTTTTTGAGCTTGCAGCAAGCACTGTCATAGTAACGAACTTTCTCGTGGCTTCGGCAGGGTCCCTCACATACATACTCACCGTTAATATACAGAATATAACGCATAGTAGCAAACAGGTTTACATTTGCTGTGCAATCACTTGCCGTATCTACGATTTTGGAAAAAACATATAACCCGTTTTTGTTCGGAGCATATCGGGGCATTATGTAAAAATTCATATTTAACCCTCCGGTTCATTATCTTATGTCATCTATAAGTCTTCGGATTGGCTCATCATCCTTGCAGAATTCGTGAGTTCCTTCAAACACCTTGAAGTCTACCCAATCTGTTCCCACTTCCCTGCACAAAAGCTTTATTTTTTCGAAGGAAGCTACACTGTGATGATAGTCAAAAAGCTCGTCTTTATCTCCCATTTCAATGCAAAGCTTTCGGGGATAAATAAGGCAGGCAACCTCGGCATCATCAAATTTTTCGGCAGATTTAAACCATGACCAGTCCGGCCATGCAATCTCGTCTCTCTTATTGAAAAATGAGCAGGACAGTGCGGATTTTATGCGGGTATCGATGGCAGCAGTATAGAGGGTGAAAAAACCGCCATAGGAAAGTCCCACCATACCAAAGGATGAAACATTTTCCTCAAAATAATCCATAATACGGGTAATACCGAATACTTCTATTGCGGCTATTGAACTGCCGACTCTTTTTAAGTGAGCATCAATGCTTTTTCTGTCAAAGGTATCTCCGTATATTTCGTTCCAGAGCAGTAGCTGTGGTGCAAATGCGTGCACACCGTTTTTTATTACTCTGTGAAGCATATCGTTGTAGTTGGAGGTTCCCCCGTACACACCGGAAATAAGTTCGGGTGTTCCAAGACCTCCGTGTTGTACTATTACCATAGGCTTTTTGTCCTCGCCCCTCTGTCTGAACAAAAGTCCTGTCAGTTTTAAGCCGTCGAGAATCTCAAACTGCATACGGTAAATATCGTATCCGTCCTCCTCCGAAAGAAGCTCCGACTTTACTTTTATATCACCATCTTTATAATAATCCACAAGAGGCCAGCCAAGCATCATCCTCAAATCTTCACGATACTTATCGGCATCCGTAAGGATATTTTTTATGTATTCATTTCTTGTTTTTTCTGCTTCTTCCTGACGGGATTTTATTATATGCTCCAAACCGTTTATGTAATTAGTCTTATATATCTTTGCCGCATCGACTTCTTCTCTGTAATTCATATGATTACCTCCGGTTATTTACCCTGCATACATTGTATTGTTATCGCTTTCCTTTACACAAACATCATCAAAAATAACATCAAAAAGGCTGTCTGCAAAGAGCTTGTGCATCTCCCTTGTGGGATGGTTTATTTTGTTTGCGAGAAGCTGTGTTGTGTCCTGTGTTTCGCTGAGCTTCTTCCACTTCGCATAGCAATCACAAACCTTAACGCCCATACTCCTTGCAAGCTCCACCGCCGAATTTATGTATAAATCCATCTTACCGCTTGTCTGGTATTCTGCCGTTTCTCCTGCATATTTTTTGAATTGTTCCAAGGTATCATCAGCAACATAGGTATTGAGCATATTGGGAGACATATATATAACCTCTGCACCGCTGGCAAGAGATTTTTCAAATATTGTCCTCATTGCAGACAAAAAAGCCTCCAGCTCGTCATTTACATCATTAAGTCCGAAGCACACTATAATGAGGTCGGGCATATGGCAAAGCACCTGCTTTTCCATACGTTTTACCGAAGCATATGCGGTTGTACCGCCGATTCCTGCGTTTATTACATTAACAGGAACATAGTTCTTTACCTCCAGAATCTTTTTTCTTAAAACATTCCAGTACACAGCCTCATAGTCATTGGGCTGACCTATCTCAAATGAACCGTGAGTAACGCTGTCACCAAATGCGACTATGGTTATTGGACCTTCCTCATCAAGTCCGAAACGGTCAAGGTTAATTTTGTCTTTAATTCTCATATCAATGCCCTCTTTAATTATCAAGGATAAATTTAGCCTTAACAACCAATATTAAAGTCTTCAATGTTGGTTGTTAAGGCTATTCTAACACAATAAAAGTCCTTAATCAATACAAATAACAGACAAGCTTTTATGTTTTCTGTACAAAAAGATTGCAAAAAATGTCCCCACAGGACAATCCCTGCAATCTTTTTTGTTAAATATTAAGAAGCACTACCGCTACAAGACCAAAAGCAAAACCGATAGTTTGTATGCGGGAAAGTCTTTCTTTGTAAAACACTGTGGAAATGCCGTATGTAAGAACCAAACCACCTGCCGAAACCAAGGGGAACATCAACGACACCGGCATCCTTCGGGAAAGTATCATAACAAAGAGGTTTACTGCCCCATTTGCAATACCGTTAAGAATACAGTACATCGGTTTTAAACCCGATCCGGTACAAAAGATTTTTCTTTCCGTGGCAACAGAAAGAATACCCAGAGTCACGGATACAAACAAAAGTGCAACAACCATAAATTCGCTTTTGTAAGCTCCGTCAAGGACTCTTTGTTCCATGGTCTGAATTACCGTACATAAGCCATTTGCAACAAATGCCGCTGAAGCAAAAGCAATCCATTTAATGTTGATTTTTTCTTCGCCTTTTTTGATATTTACCATTACAAGAGATATTGACAAAAAGATAACTCCTGCAACAAATCCGATACCCGCAGGCTCTTCAAGAAAAACGATTCCGTAAAGAGTGGGTATCATAAGCGAAAATGAGATGACCAATGCCGTTATAGACAGTGGACCAACACTGACAGCAAGAACTGCACCTACAGCTGCTACTGCATAGGAAATGCCGAAAGTCAAGGAATATGGCAGATATAAAGTGTTCCACTGCATATTTTTTCCAAGAACAAGGAAAAACACCATTGCGGTAAATGCAGACACTGCCGAAAAGAAAAATGCGCCGCCTGAACCCATGCTTCTGTTGTACGCTTTCCTGAGAATATCCTGTGCACTCAGACCGAATATTATTGAAAGTAATATAACTATATTCATTATCTCACCTCAAAGGCTGCTGTACCGTATGCGGCGATATCGCTTGTAAGCTTTATTTTATCTCCAGAAAGTTCTCCTGTGCAACCGATAAACTCAACCTCGGAATACTCTTTGTCCAATACTATTTCGGCATCTATAACCTCGTCGATGTTCATATTGAAAACCGCCACGGAAAGCGAACCGTCCTCGCCTCTTGCACTTTGTGCATACACATAGGGATTTCCTATGGTTTTTACGGGGAGCTTTTCTCCGCACAGCCATTCTATGTCGGAAGTAAGCTGTTTCTGACGATAGTAACTGTCAAAATAATTGCAGTTGTTCTTATCGCTTCTGTATGCATCTATGCAAAACACCAACACTCGCAAACCGTCAGCATTTTCATAAGTATAAGATGCCGGTGTATTGTCAGGTGTAAAAAGGCTTCCGGCTTTTGCTTTTTCAGACACAACTACCTTCTTTTTGGATATATGTGTAATGGAATTTATTGTATCATCTTCATCCACAAAGTATTCTCCAAAAGAACTGCTGTCCTCACTTGATATAAGTCCTGTGTCTATTCCTCGCTCCAAAAGAATTTTTGCCCCGACAACATCGGTTATTACACCATTTTTCAGTTCGGATAATTCTACATATCGTGCATTTTCTCCAAACACCATTACAGGGTATTTCTCACTTTTGCCATATACAGAAGGAATAGCATTTTCACTGAGTAATTTCTGGGCAATGCTAAAATATGTATTCCATACAAACTTGGATACACCGGGAACATACTCTTCCGGTAATTCAAAGTTTCTGACCTTATGCATGGCCTCGTATACCCTTACGCCGATATGCTTTTTGTCCTTAAAAATCCTTCGAAGATTTTCTCTCAGCGGAATATTTCTGATATGTCTTATGTTATACCCCTTTTCGTAGTCCGCATTGTTGTTATAATCAAACATATACTTGAGTATACCACCGGTTGAACCGGATGCAACAAGAGCATTGTCAAATGCCTCCAGAAGTGCTGCGGGCACGGCATATCTGGGACGGGGATACACATCTCCTTCGGAGAATATTTCTATGTTTTCACCCTCGCACCAATGCGACTGCATTCTGACATGCTCTACCGCATACTGAACCTTTAAACTATGATAAGGCGCTCCTATTGTGCGTATGTAAGGTTTCGTCTTACCTGCAAACGCCTTGGATATTTCTATCATATCTGCACCTTCAAAATCCCATGTGGTATAAACAGCACAACAACCAAGGCGGATATTTTCATCAACTTCGTCAACTGCTTTTCGCATGAGGTATGCAAAGTCAAGCAATGTTTTTCGGCTCATCTCAAGCCATGCATCACGATATTTATTGGGTCCGCCTGTAAAAACAAGTTCTTCCATCTTATCAAGAGGCACATTCTCCCCTATCATTTGGCAGAAAATCTCCATATGTTTATCACAGCAGCATCCCATTTCATACGAGCGGATATTGAGACGAAAGTCGTCATCGAACATTATGATATCCACTCCCATATCTGCAATTTTTTTGACAGCATTATAAAAAATGTTTCTTAAATTTTCGTCAAGAGGACAATATCCTTCCTCAAATTCCTTGCCGTCTGCACCGCGGATTTTGGTAAGCGGAGCTAAATATGCTCCGCCCTTATCGTTGGCAAGCATACTGCCGTGACCAAAAGCGCTGATCCATACACCAACTTCAAAATTCTTGTTTTTGAAATATCGGATGGTTTCTTTTAACTTATCGGGATTGGTGTATATAATATCTTTCTTTCGGAGAACAGAAGATATCGAAGTAACAAATACCCTATCCACCCCGCTATTTTTGAATTGTTCTACATATTTACATATACTGTTTTCGTTTATTGTTTCAATAGCTATCGGTACTGATAATTTATACATATCTCTCACCTCATAGTCCAAAAAATTCTTTTTTAAAATTATTTATTTTGTTCTCTGCCTCAACAACTTCTTCTCTTACAGATTTGTCACCATTGACATGTTTTTTGAGAAGGTCTCCTGCTATTTCACACAATTGGTGATGTCTATGGAAATAACATCTTCTGAGAAAATGTGCATACTTGACATATCGGAAGTTACCATAAAATCTTATGTTTTCACCGTTGTATGCTTCTGCCGCAATACTTCTTCCCGATGATATTACCTGTATTATATCCTCGCCACTCTCCGCAAAGCAAATTGTATACTGCTCTTTGAAGGCGGTGTTTTCCCCCTCTCTGCTATGCGAATCCGAAGATCCTACAACAGGATAATTAATCCCCTCTGCACGAAGGTCATTCCACAAATTAATTTGCAGATTATTGCCCTCGGGAGTACATCCTCCCACAAGTTCAAATGCATCGGTAAGACCATCTTTAAGAACTGCATACGCCGCACAAACTTCGGCATTAAAACGTTCGGGAACCTGCCACATGGGATGGGGATAGATGGCATATCCGCCGCTCTTTTTGATTTCTTCATAAATTACTTTGCGATAAGCGTATTCTGTCGTATTTACATTTGGGGGAACCATGCAGCCATCCAAAGCATTTTGCAGTCTTTCTTCAAAACCCTTACTGTCTTTTTTGAAAAAATCGCTGACACAGTATTTTCCGCCAAGAGATACCATATGAATGTATCCTGAATCATCGTGAACTTCCTCTCCCGGAATACATTTTATGGTATCAGCAAAGGAAAAATATTCGTTTACTTCTTTTGCATCGTTATAAACACGATGGTCGGTGAAAGCCAGAAAATCGTACCCTGCTTTTCTGTACTCCGCCGCAACTTCCTCAGGACTCCCATCTCCATCTGAACGTGAAGTGTGTATGTGCAGGTCTCCTTTTAAAGGTATCTTTCCGTAAAGGTCATCAGAAAGCGCATATACAGAAAGACGAACTCGTGTATTCGGAAAAGAGTCTGTCCACCACCAGTCAGCATCGCAGTCGTCTTTGCGGGCGATACTTATTATCCACTCCTGCTCACCCCTGAAAAAGTGCTTTAATTTCAGGACACCGTTTTGCGATGTCACCTCATATTTATCACATAATTCTTCATAGCCAAAAAGGGACAACACCTTCGGTGAATCGATATAGCGGTTATCCTTGGGTGTGTAGTGGACAACATATGATACTCCATCGCCCAAATCAAATCCGTTATTGATATTTTTTATCGTAATTTCTGTTTCCGTATCTGCTCTTACAACAGAAGGGCTTACTGTGAAGCGCTTTTCATTTGAACATGGATTTTCTTTGTTCATGGTTTTTCCCCTTTTTT
>JAZQBI010000081.1:0-17051 GCA_045545635.1 Clostridia bacterium
CAGAATGTAACATTAATAAATCTCCCCAAATTTTTACAAAGCATTGGAGATAGTTCTTTTAAGGGGTGTATTAATTTGAAAACCATTATCTTAAATAATTCTGTGACGTCAATAGGTGTATCGGCGTTTGAAGATTGTTCATCATTAACAGATGTTTATTTTCAAGGTTCAGAGGCGCAATGGAAAAATGTTTTAATAGAAAGCGGCAACGATCAATTGAATCATGCACAAATACACTTTCTTTACGATGCAAACGCACCACAAATAAAACAAATGATAGTAAAGAAAAATGAAACATCAAAAAAACTATATATATCAGTTGAAACAGTAAATATTCCTCAAAACGCAAAGGTGTTTATTGCCTCTTATAATGATAGTTTACTTGAAGTTAAACTTGTAGATGAGATTGATTCTGAAATAGAATTATCATCATTAAATGTGGATGAGGTAAAATGTTTTATTTGGGATGATAATATATCACCTTTATGTAAAAGTAAACGAGTTATAGAGCGTGATTTTACAACTGAATAAACCACAAAGCACAGACCAAACAGTCTGTGCTTTTAAAAATGCCCATTTTATGCGGCTTCCAAAGACTTGGGTTTGTTACATATTATATGTATACTCGGTGCACTTGCTTTAAGACGCACTCCAAATTTGCTTCCCTGTTTTACTATTTCCGGCTCTTCCAGGGTAAGTTCGTCAATGCCGGGGGAAACAATTCCGTACCCTGTTGCTTTTACCTCCTCAAGAGCCGAAGCTATTTTGTCGTATTCATATTTTGTTTTGGATAGGGTACGCATAAGGCTCATAAGGGAATCTTTCCCCGATATTTCAAAGCCGGTTTCTTCTCCAAGAATCCTATAGTATAGGTCTTCATCTGTGTTCACTTTAACCCTCACGGTGCCGTCACCCAAGTTTATGGATGATATCTCAGAGCTTGTAATGGCTTCGCTTAGGTTCAGACATTCGGATATGGATTTTGCATCACTGATTTTGGAAACATTTTTTATGGAAGAAAGGATATTTGTAAAAATCTCCTTTTTGAGCCAATGCTCATTTTCAAGGACATCTACCCAGTCTGGCATATCTACTCCAACCTCTTTCAAGGGGAATTCGAAGAGCACTTTTTCTATTATTGAATTGATGTCATCCACTGTAAGCTCGGAGCAGTTCACATTCATCACCGGTACACTGTGTTTTGCCTCTATACTTTCCTTGATAGCTTTGGCGGATGTTCCATTGGGATTAGTGGAGTTAAGCAGTACCACAAAAGGTTTTCCAAGCTCTTTGAGTTCATTTATCACTCTGTCCTCAGCAGGAATATAGCTTTCCCGTTCTATGTCTGTTATTGTTCCGTCGGTTGTAACCACAAGTCCGATGTTGGAATGGTCGCAAATAACTTTGTTTGTTCCTATTTCCGCCGCTTGGCTAAAAGGTATCTCTGTATCTGACCAGGGAGTTTTTACCATGCGTGGAGCATTTTCCTCTATGTAACCCAGTGCCGAATCTATTATGTAGCCTACACAGTCTATCATACGGACATTGAACTTTGCATTGCCGGATAGTGCTATTTCCACAGCTTCGTTTGGTATGAATTTCGGTTCTGTTGTCATTATGGTTTTTCCGCCGCTGCTCTGGGGGAGTTCGTCTCTTGCACGTTCACGTTTAAATGCGTTGTCGATGTTGGGTATTACCAGCAAGTCCATGAATTTTTTAATAAAAGTGGATTTCCCGGTTCTTACAGGTCCCACCACGCCGATATATACATCTCCTCCAGAGCGCTTGGATATATCGTTGTAGATATTGTATTCTGCCATATGTTTTCCTCCATACATTGTACTTTTTTGTACATTGTATGATAGATAGACAAATATTATGCAATGTTGTATACATAAAAAAGCTTTAACCAAAATTAAGGGTTAAAGCTTCTTTGTTTACATTCTGACTATTATCTTCTTGGGGCAAGCATCTGCACAAGCACCGCAGTCAGTACATTTTGAGTAATCTATTTTTGCAAGGTTGTTTTCTACTGCTATTGCTCCGACTTCGCATTTCTTTTCGCAAATCTTGCATCCGATGCATCCGGTGTCGCAGTAGTTTTTAACTTGTGCACCCTTGTCGGTAGATGAGCAGGAAACATAAACTCTGTTTCTCTTTGGCACCATTTCGATTATACCCTTGGGGCAAGCCGCAGTACATCTCGCACAGCCTGCACATTTTTCGTCATCGATATGAGCAATGCCGTTTGCTATGGTTATTGCATCAAATTCGCATACTGCCTTGCAGCTTCCAAGTCCCATACAACCGTATGCACAGGATTTAGGGCCTCCGTTTAACTGCATTGCGGTAAAGCAGTCGTCAATACCGGTAAAGTCGTATTTATTCACACAGTGCTCACTTGTTCCGGCACATTTGAGTCTTGCGGTTTTCTTTTCTACCTTGTTTGCCGCAATACCCATTATGGCACACACGATAGCGTTCTTTTCGTCTGTCATAAGATTACATTTGGTAGCAGATTCACCATTATTTACAACAGCCTCTGCAAGTGCGGAGCAGCCTGTGTAACCGCATCCGCCGCAGTTTGCACCGGGCAGACATTCCAGAACCTGATCTATTCTTTCATCCTTTTCCACCTTAAATACAATGGAAGCAAAAGCCAGCAGGGCACCAAAGAAAAGTCCTATTGCACCAATTGCAAGTGCGGGAATTAAAATATTCATATCAGTACCCTCCTTTTAAAATGCAAGTCCCTGAAAACCAAGGAAAGCCATAGCAATAAGACCTGCAGTGATGAGTGCAATGGGGAAACCCCTGAGAGCCTTTGGTATGTCGGCAGTTTCAAGCCTTTCTCTGACACCGGCAAAAAGCACAATGGCAAGAGTAAAGCCAATAGCCGCACTAAAGGCATACCATACGGATTCAAGGAAGTTGTAGCCTCTTTCCACATTGAGAAGTGTAACACCCAGAACCGCACAGTTGGTGGTTATAAGGGGCAGATATATACCCAATGCATTATATAGGGCAGGCAGAGTTTTTGCTACAAACATCTCAACAAACTGAACCAATGCCGCAATTAGGAGTATAAATGAAAGTGTCTGGAGATATTCCACATTAAGGGGAATCAGAACATAGTTGTAAACAAGGTTGGTAAGAGCCGAGGCAAGAACCATAACAAAGGTTACTGCCATACCCATACCGAGAGCGGTGTTGGTTTTTTTGGAAACGCCCAGAAAAGGACAGATTCCGTAGAATTTAACAAGAACAAAGTTTTCAACAAGAATTGCCGCAACAGACAACTCAATAAAACGGGCAAAATCCATTATTTGTTTCCTCCTTTATTCTTTTTTGATTTTATAACATTGAGTACAGCAAGAACTGTTCCAAGAACAATAAATGCACCTGGAGGAAGAATGAACATTATTGCAGGCTCATACAGACCGCCAAAAATGTCGAATCCGAGAATAGTACCTGCACCTATAATTTCTCTTACAGCACCGAGTACGCTGAGTCCAAAGGTAAATCCAAGACCCATACCAAGTCCGTCCATGGCAGATGGAATAGGGGAGTTTTTGGAAGCAAAGCTCTCGGCTCTTGCAAGGATTATACAGTTAACAACTATAAGGGGAATAAAAAGTCCCAGAGCATCGGATATAGATGGGAGATAAGCCTTGAGGAGCATCTCTATGATACTTACAAATGCGGCAATTATTACTATGTATGACGCGATTCTTATTTTGGAGGGAACAAGCTTTCGTACAAGTGAGATTGCGATGTTTGAACACACAAGTACAAATGTGGCAGAAAGTCCCATACCAAGTGCATTAATAAGTGATGTGGTTGTGGCCAGAGTAGGGCACATACCGAGAAGCTGTACAAAGGTGGGGTTTTCATTTATAAGTCCGTTTGTAAAAGCCTTTGCAGAGGATGTTTTTTCAGCCATTATTCTCCCTCCTTTTCCATAAGTACCTTTGCGGCTTCGAGGGCACTGTTTACACCCTTTGCCACTGCTTTTGAGGTTATTGTGGCACCGCTTATGGCGTTAATTTCGTTTCCTTTTGCATTTCCTGTTTTAACAACCGAAATGCTGTCTGATTTGCCATCAAACTGTGATATCCAGCCTAAATCCGTGGCTTTTGCACCGAGACCGGGAGTTTCGGAAAGGTTAGTAACTCTTACACCACTTAGAGTTCCGTCTTTTTTGACACCGACCATCATTGTTATCACACCGCCAAAGCCTGATGTTTCGGATTTGAAGCAATAGCCCACTGCATTGCCGTCTGCGTCCTTGCCTACATAAGCTTCGGCAACACCATCGGCTTTTGCAATCTCAAATGATGAGGCATCGGGCAGAACTTCGAGTTTTGCGGCATTTTCCGCTTCAAGCTTAAGCTCTGCTATTCTGCCTTTTGTAAGGTCATTGGCAAGAACCAGAAGAAGAGTACACACAAAAACTATTGCAAAAAGTATTGCGGCAAGCTTCAAAATAAATTTAGCATTTTTCATCTGGATTTCACCGCCTTACCGAAAAGTTTAGGCTTGCAAGCCTTATCTATAAGCGGTGTAACTATGTTCATTATAAGGATAGCATAGGTTACACCCTCAGGATATCCGCCGTACACTCTTATTACTCCGGTAATTATACCGGCACCGAGAGCGTATATAAACTGCCCCTTTGCAGTAAGGGGACTTGTGGTGTAGTCGGTTGCCATAAAGAAGCCGCCGAGCATCGCACCGCCGGAGAGTATGGAGAACAGGAAGTCTCCCTGACACAAACCGTTTTTGGTAAACAAAAATCCAAAAACACCAAGACTTGCAAGATATGTAAGGGGTATAACGGGGATTATTACCTTGCGTACAATAAGATATATACCGCCAATTAAGAGAAGGAGTGCGGAAACCTCACCGATACAGCCCTCGATGTTGGTACCGAGGAACAAATCGAGAAGATTTGGGAGATTTGTTCTGCCTTCCTTGAGAAGTGCAAGAGGAGTTGCGGAGGAAACACCGTCCACTCCCCATGTGGTCATAGCCACAGGCCATGATGCCAGAAGAAAAGCTCTTGCCGCAAGGGCAGGATTAACAATGTTCTGACCAAGACCGCCAAAGAAGCATTTTACTATTATTATTGCAAATACACCGCCTGCAACAGGGATGTAGAAGGGCACACTCACAGGTAGACACATTGCAAGGATAAGTCCTGTAACTGCCGCACTAAGGTCTGATATTGATTGTCTTTTGCCGCAGCATTTGTTCCATATGTACTCACTGACAACGCAAGAAGCAACACAGAGTGCAGTTACAATAAGAGCTCTCATGCCAAAGAAGAATACAGAGCCTATAAGAGCAGGCATAAGTGCAATTATTACATCACGCATTGTTGTGGATATGTACCTGTGCTTGCGGATGTGTGGAGCATAGGAAATTTGAAGATTTTCACTCATTATCTGCACCTCATTTCTTTTGTCTTAGTTTGGCTTTTGCCATTTTGATATTTTGTGTAATGTTTTGTCTACTGGGACAGGTGTAGGAACACAGTCCGCATTCTATGCAGTCCATAATGTTGAGCTTTGCAAGCTCGTCAAAGTTGTCAGCCTTGCAGTTGGTGTTAAGAAGAGCAGGAACAAGTCCCATAGGACAGGCAGATACACATTTTCCGCACTTTACGCAGTTCACGGTTGCGTTTTCATCAAGCTCTTCCTCTGTAAAGGCAAGGATTGCCGATGTTCCCTTTATTGTGGGGACATCCACAGAGTACTGGGACATACCCATCATGGGGCCGCCCATTATTATTTTCTTTGTTTTTTCAAAATCACATTCTGCCGCTTCCAGAATATCCCTGAAGGATGTTCCGATTTTTACACGGAAGTTGGCAGGTTTTTTTATACCGCTTCCCGATACTGTTACTATACGGCTCATCACACACTTTCTGTAAACCAGTGCATTGTACACAGCTATGCAGGAGTCGATGTTATTTACCACAACGCCCACATCCGCAGGAAGCTTACCGCTTGGTACTTCTCTTCCTGTGATGGCTTTTATGAGGTGCTTTTCACTTCCCTGAGGATATTTGGTTTTGAGTACCGCTACCTCTGTTCCGGGGAAGCTTGGTGCAACAGCCTTCATTGCACTTATTGCATCGGGTTTGTTGTTTTCTATACCAATCACGCATTTTTCAACACCAAGTATGCCTTTTATAAGCTCGGCACCCTTGAAAATGTTGACAGGTGTTTCTATCATAAGACGGTAGTCACTGGTGAGATATGGCTCACATTCCGCACCGTTTATTATAAGACAGTCTATATTTTTGTCCTCGGGGGGATTGAGCTTTACATGAGTAGGGAATGTAGCTCCGCCCAGACCTACAAGTCCCATATCACGGATTATATCCAGCTTTTCCTTTTTGGTAAGGGACTGGGCATCTGTTCTTTCAAAAATGGAGGGTTCACACTCATCCATAAAATCGTTTTCAATAACAACGGACAAAACCTGTCTTCCGTTTGGATGGAGACGCGGTTCAATATGTGTTACCATACCGGAAACAGAGGAATGTATGGGAGCGGAGATAAATGCATCGCTGTCTCCGATTTTTTGCCCTGCAAGTACTCTCTGTCCCACTTCAACAATGGGAGTACAGGGTGCACCTATATGCTGCTGCATAGGATATACCATTATTTTTGACGGCTTAAGCTCGGTAATGGCACAGTTGGCAGTTTCTGCCTTGTGGTCATTGGGATGCAAGCCACCTTTGAATGTTAATGCTTTCAAACTATCGGCACCTCATTTCTTATATTTTGTGTTCTCGCAAAAGACCTTGTTTGATATCCCAAAGTTTTTGGGACAAATCCACATAGTAGGTATGGGGATTTTCAAATCTTTTGACTTCATTCCAGATACCGTCCACTTCTTTCTGACAGTAGGAACGGATATCTTCAACATTTGGCGATGTGTACACACACTCACCGTTTTGGAATATGGGAACAAGAAGTTCTCTTGTGTAGTAATCTGTTATGGTTTTTCTCTTCCATATGTGCTCAGGATTGAATATTTCATAATCCGAACCGTCAGGGAGAGGTTCATCATTTAGCATAATAAGGTCTGCAATTGCCTTGTCATTTTCCTTGGAATAGAATCTGACAAGCTTTTTGTTGCAGGGGGTTGTTATCTTTGCTGTGTTTTCGCTTAGTTTGATTTTGGGTGTTTCACTGCCATCTTCATTGTACACTGCAGTCAGCTTGTAAACTCCGCCGAATACAGGCTCACTGCTTGATGTTATAAGCCTTTCTCCAACACCAAAGGAGTCAATTTTTGCTCCCTGATGAATAAGGTCGCGGATGATGTATTCATCAAGAGAGTTTGATGCTACAATCTTCACATCTGTAAGACCTTCCTTGTCAAGTGTCTCACGCACCTTGGAAGATAAATATGCAATGTCACCGCTGTCAATACGCACACCAACAGGTTTATGGCCGTTTGGTATGAGGTATTCCTTAAATACCTTTATTGCGTTGGGAAGTCCGGATGTTATTACATTGTAGGTATCAATAAGGAGTGTGCAAGCATCCGGATAGGTTTTTGCATATGCAAGAAAAGCTTCGTATTCACTGTCGAAAAGCTGTATTCAGCTATGTGCCATAGTACCAAGGGCAGGAATTGAAAACTTTTGTTCTGCAATGGTGCAGGCAGTACCGCAGCAGCCTGCAATATATGCGGCACGGGCACCGTTTACTGCACCGGTGCTTCCCTGAGCTCTTCTGGAGCCGAATTCCATAACTGCTCTGCCTTTTGCCGCTCTTACTATGCGGTTGGTTTTGGTGGCAATAAGGCACTGATGGTTTATGGTTATAAGCAGCATTGTCTCAATAAGCTGCGCCTCAATTGCGGGTCCGATAACCTTTACTATGGGTTCACCCGGAAAAATGGGTGTTCCCTCAGGTATTGCGTAAACATCACAGGAAAATCTAAAGTTTTTGAGATAAGTGAGAAATTCCTCGCAAAACAGATTTTTTGAACGCAGATAGGCTATATCTTCATCGGTAAAGGTGAGGTCTTTAAGATAATCAATAAGCTGCTCAACACCTGCCATAACGGCAAATCCGCCGCCATCGGGTATTTTGCGGAAGAACATATCAAAGCAGACACGCTTTTGTCCCATACCGTGACAAAAATATCCGTTTGACATAGTAAGCTCGTAGAAATCCATAAGCATAGTCAGGTTTTCTCGGCAGTTCATAGGTGTTTCCTCCTTGGGTACCATTGTCGGTAAAATTATAGCCACCGGAATAATTAGTGGAATTCCAATGGCTAAGAAGTGGTGAAAAAGTTATCCGTTTATTGCTTCCTCCAACCAATATGCACCGATATCAAGAGCTCGGTAAAGTCCCTCGCGTTCAGCTTTCTTCTCTACGCGTCCGTCACACATAAGGGAAACTACCACATCGGTTGCAAGCTCAAGATCCTGATAGGTTTCGGTATCAAGGATTTCTATGCATACATAGTATTTGTCGGCAATGTCACCGTAGATAACGGTGTTTCCTCTTTTTACGAGAGGTCTGTTTTTGTATATGAGAGCAGTCTGCTCTTTCTTTTTTGCCAAGATATATCACTCCTATATAATAATTTATACTTATTTTAACACATAAAACCACAAATGTAAAGTAATAATAAGTAAAAACAAGAAAAAACAAACAAAAAAGAGGATGTTTTTATGGCGATTTTGTTTTTGAGGACAATAATAGTATATGCATTTGTAGTTTTTTCCTTGCGTCTTATGGGAAAAAGGCAGATAGGACAGCTTCAGCCGTCGGAGCTTGTAGTAGCGATTATGATATCCGACCTTGCAACAATGCCCATGAGCGATGTGTCAGTGCCGCTTCTGTACGGAATAGTTCCCATTCTTACTTTGGTTATATGCGAGATGCTCTTGTCTTTTCTGAGTCTCAAAAATGAAAAAATAAGGGTTTTTCTGAGTGGCCGTCCTCAGGAGCTTGTAAAAAACGGTAAGCTTTGTGTTGACGAAATGCTTTCATCCCGCATAAACATAGACGACCTTATGGAGGAACTTCGCAAAGCAGGCTATTTCAGCTTAAGCGATATAGATACTGCAATACTGGAAACCGGAGGAAGCGTGTCGGTGATACCGTCATCAGACAGTGAGCCGGTAACAAAAAAGGATATGGAGATAGAAAGCTCTCAGGCTATTGTTCCGTATATTTTTGTAGCGGATGGCAGTGTGCGTCAGAGTGAGCTCAAGCGTAGCGGAAGAAACGATGTATGGCTGAAAAAAACGCTGAAAAACCACAAACTCTCCTCGCCGGAAGATGTTTTTCTCATGTCAGAGGACGGTGAGGGCAATCTGTTTATCCAGAGAAAGGAAGGGAAGAAATGAGAGACGAAATTGTTGCTGCAATAATTTTTGTATTTCTCATAGGACTTTTTACATTTAATTCGTATATAGTTCACAACAGGTGCAACGGACTTATAGAGGAAATAGAAAGTACAGAGAAGTTTCTGAAAAAAGAGAGTGATGCAGAGAAAATAATGAACGATGTATATAAAAAATGGAACAACCAGAAGAAAGCTCTTTTTTACCTTTGCGGTCATTCTCTCATAAAGGAAGTTGATGAAAATATAATTCTGGGCAGGGAATATGTAAAGGAAAATGATACCCCCAGAGCCATTCGATGTCTCAGACGGGCACGAATTATACTGGAAGATTTGTCGGATAGAGAAAAAATAAAGCTTGACAATATTTTTTGATTGAAATATTATTGTGTATATGATAATATAATAATACGGAGCTGTGAAAAATGAGAATAATGGGAATTGATTACGGTGATTCGAGAGTCGGTCTTGCACTTTCGGACCCTCTGGGCATAACTGCGCAGGGACTTGAGACCTTGCCGAATAAGGTTTACGACAAGATGCTTTTGCGTCTTGTGGATATCATAAAAGAGCATAAGGTGGAAAAAGTCGTTCTCGGACTTCCCAAAAATCTGAACGGAACATCGGGAGACCGAATAGAGGTTACAAGAAAGTTTGCTTGTGACCTTACAGACAAACTTCCCGATATGGAAATTGTATTCTGGGATGAGAGACTCACTACAGTTCAGGCGGCGGGTATACTCAATGTAACCAATACACGCGGCAAGGATAGAAAAAATGTCATAGACACTGTTGCGGCATCCATAATACTTCAGAGTTATCTGGATAGCCTCAGCTGAGATAATATTTATTACAAGGAGAATATTTATGGAAGAGAATAACATCATAACACTTACGGGCGAAAATGACGAGCAGTTCGATTTTGAAATTGCAGATTCATTTGAGCTTGACGGCAATAAGTACATTGCACTTCTCCCTCCCGAAAATCCCGATGAGGAAGAAGAGGACGAGGTTCTCATAATGAGAATAGAAAGCGAAGATGAAGAAGAAACCGTTCTTACTCAGATAGAAGATGATGAGGAGCTTGATAAAGCCTTCGAAATGTTTAAGGACAGATGTGCAGATCTTTTTGATTTTGCAGATTAATTTTGGACTCCCTGCGGTGTTCGTGAGATGGATTATTTTAACCAACACATTAAAAACGGAATCCCAATCTCCGAGTGTGGCTGTATACCCGGCATAGCGACTTTGTGCCCTTGTAAGACCGGGAAACAATAAGCATTCGGGCGGAGTCCACCTGCACATGCAGGGCTAAAATACATCCTGAAAAACACGGCACAGCGGGGATTTTTTATGTATATAAAATACAGTTCTCCAAATATTATACATATCAAATTTATTTGGAGTGAAGTAAGTGAAAAACAGAACAAAGCTTGTGTTTTTTGGCTTCTTATCAGGACTTTGCAACGGACTTTTCGGCTCCGGCGGAGGGATGGTTGTAGTTCCGTTTTTGCAGAAAAACGGACTTGATACAAAAAAAGCTCATGCCACTGCAATTTTTGTCATACTTCCCCTCACCGTTGTAAGCATAATAAGATATTCGACTTTTGCTTCCGTAGGGTGGAAGACCGCATTACCGATATGCATCGGCGGAGTTGCAGGTTCTTTTGCGGGTGCACGTTTTCTCAAAAAAATACCTGACAAATTTCTCAAAGATGCCTTCAGCGTTGTTATGATAATTGCCGCAGTAAGGATGGTGATATCATGATGCTTGTTCTGGCAAGTATTATATCCGGTGCCATAGGCGGTATGGGCATAGGCGGCGGTGTGATACTTATACCCGTACTTACGGGTTTTTTTGATATAAGTCAGAAAAATGCCCAGTTTATAAACCTTTTGTACTTTGTTCCGGTTGCTCTTTGTGCTCTCATCATCCATATCCGTCGGAGACAGGTGGATATGAAAACAGGAATTTTTATGGCACTGGGAGGTATTCTGGGTGCTTTACCGGGAAGCTTTGCTGCACAAAAAATAAGTGTGGAAATATTAAGAAAATTATTTGGATTTTTCCTTTTTGTAATAGGTGTAACCAGATTAAAAAAATCAAAACAGGGGAGAAAAAAGATATGAATGCAGGAATAGAAATTTTTAAAAGATCCCTTATGGGAAAGAAAGTATTTGTTTTGGGTATCGGAGTAAGTAACCTGCCGGCTTTGAACTTTTTCGGCGGATGCGGTGCAATTGTTACCGCCTGCGATATGAAAACGGAGGATATGTTTCCTGAGGAGGTTTTAAAAACCGTAAACACCGTATGCGACAACTGCTATTTTGGTGAGGATTATCTTGACCATCTGGATGAGGCTGATATTATAGTCAAATCTCCCGGAATAAATCCTGCAATAAGACAAATTGCGGAAGCTCGCAAAAACGGTAAGGAAATCACCAGCGAAATAGAAATTTTTATGTCCCTTTGCCCTTGCAAGATGATTGCCGTAACGGGAAGTGACGGAAAGACAACCACTACAACTCTTATATACAAAATTCTTTCGGAAGAGGGCTACAGGTGTTATGTTGGAGGAAACATAGGCACACCGCTTCTTGACAAGGTGGAAGAGATGCGTCCCGACGATATGGTTGTACTGGAGCTTTCCAGCTTCCAGCTTATGAATATGAGGGTTAGTCCCCATGTAGCCGTTATTACCAACATAACACCTAATCATCTGGATTATCACAAGGATATGACAGAATATGTTGATGCAAAGATGCAGATATTCATAAATCAGTCTGAAACAGGAAAACTTGTGGTAAATCGGGATAATTCAATTACCGCATCTTTTGCCGGTAAGCAAAAGGGAAGTGTGGAATTTTTCTCAAGAAGATACAGCGATGCGGACGCCATAGTGTCAGATGGTTGGATTTGCTATAAAGGTGAAAAAATCGTTCGCACGGGGGATATCCGTATAAAAGGTGTTCACAATTTGGAAAATTATCTTGCGGCAACAGCTGCAACAATGGAATTTGTTGATAAGGAAAGTATAGAGAATGTTGCAAAGAATTTCGGTGGTGTAGAGCACCGTATGGAATTTGTCCGTCACCTTGACGGTGTTAATTTTTACAACGATTCCATAGGCTCAACTCCCACAAGAACCATTGCAGGTCTTGAAGCTCACGACGGTGATATTGTTCTCATTGCTGGAGGAAAGGACAAAAATCTTGATTACACAGACCTTGGCAAGGTTATAAAGCGTAAGGTAAAGGTGCTTGTGCTTGTGGGAGCAACCTCTGACAAAATTGAGGCTTCTGTAAGGGAGGCATTTGGTGATTCTCCCTGCATACCCATAATTCGCCAGGATAATTACGAAGATGCGGTAAAGGGTGCCTTCGCTCTTGCAAGAGGTATCCGCAAAAAAGAGGATGTTGCGGTTATAATGTCAAATGCATCTACAAGCTTTGATATGTTCAAAAACTTTGAAGAGCGTGGCAATGTTTACAAGAGCATAGTAAATTCGCTCACAGTCTGAAAGGAAAAATGATGGATACAGTAAATGCAATAAAAGAACTTTCTGCACTTCACGGAGTTTCGGGATATGAGCACAGAATTTCGGATGAAATTGCCCGTATGTTTTCGGAAAGTTGCTCCCGTGTGGAAAAGGATAATCTGGGAAATGTAAAGGCAACAATGGCATGCGGAAAGGATAACGCCCCCACTGTTATGGTAGAGGCACATATGGATGAAATCGGTTTTATGATTACCGACATAGATGACAAAGGTTTTTTGTATTTCACTCCTATAGGCGGTGTGGATTACCGCATACTTCTTGCCAAAGAGGTTATTGTTCACGGCAAGGAAGATATTGTGGGTATAGTAGGTGCAAAGCCTCCCCATGTGACAACTGCCGAGGACAGGGCAAAGGCAGTGAACGCAGAGGATATGTACATAGATACCCTTTGCTCTGCAGATTATGTCCGTTCAAATGTGTGTGTGGGAGATACCGTTACCTTTGCCGATAGCTTTTGTCCTTTGGGGGACAAGTATGTAAGTGCCAAGTCGCAGGATGACAGGACGGGAATAGCCGTTCTTTTATCCGTTATGGAAAAGCTAAAGGACAAAAAACTGAATTTTGATGTTTGCCTCTGTGCCTGCGTTCAGGAGGAAGTAGGCAGACGGGGTGCCGGAACTATGGCATTTGGCACGGATCCTGTTTTTGCCGTGAGTATAGATGTTTGTCACGCAAAAACTCCCGACAGCTCCGATGGTGTTTTCCCCTCAGGAGAGGGCACGGTAATAAGCCGGGGTCCAAACATTCATCCGACACTTTACCAAAGAGCAGTAAAAATAATGGACGAAAACAAAATCCCCTACAATGTGGATGTTGACGGCGGAGATACAGGTACTGATGCATGGGCAATACAGACAGCAAAGATGGGGATACCCACACTTCTGTTTTCCCTGCCGCTTAAATATATGCACACAATGGTGGAGACTGTCCACCTTGACGATGTGGAAGCGACTGCAAATGCAATTGCAGAACTAATACTCAGTACCGAAGATGCGGAGGTGGCAGTGTGCTTGGATTAAAAGAGCTTACAGAGATAAATGCAGTTTCCGGTGACGAGGGAGAAATCCGCAGAGCCATAATAGAAGAAATTAAGCCCTATGCCGACACTATCACCGTAGATTCCATGGGCAGTATAGTTGCCTTCAAAAAGGGCAGAAAACCAAACGGCAAGAAAATTCTTTTTTCCGCTCATATGGATGAGGTGGGCTTTATCGTGTCGGAGATTACCGAGACAGGATATATCAGGTTCAAATCCGTAGGCGGTATTGACGACAGAATAAAGCTCTGCCAGAGAGTAACCGTTGGCAGAAACAAAATTCCGGGAGTTATGGGTATTAAGGCAGTCCATCTTCAATCTCCGGAAGAGAGAAAAAATGTTATTAAAGAAAAAGATATGTATATAGATATCGGTGCATCCGATATGGAGGAAGCCTCAAAGCTGGTTAGCAAGGGTGATTATATAGCATTTGATTCTCCATACAGAGAGAGCTCCGACGGTATGGTAAAGGCAAAGGCACTGGATGACAGAGTAGGGTGCCTCATACTTATGGAGCTTATCAGATGCGAATACGATGCAGACATATATTTTTGTTTTGCAACTCAGGAGGAAGTTGGTGTGAGAGGTGCAACGGCACTTTCCCGCAGAATCTGTGCGGATGTTGCCCTGATACTTGAGTCAACCACCGCCTCGGACACACCCGGCTCCAAGGACTATCAGTATTCCACAACCCTCGGAAAAGGTCCTGCCGTGTCTCTTATGGACAGAGGCTCGATTTCCGACAGGGGACTGAATGAATTTATTGTATCTCTTGCGGATAAAAACGCAGTGGAATATCAGTTTAAGGAAAGCTGTTTCGGAGGAAACGATGCCAGAGCATACCAGACTGCATCTCTTCCGTGCAAAACAGCGGTTATATCTCTTCCATGCAGATACATTCATTCTCCCGTAAGCTGTGCAAGTCTTAAAGACCTGGATAGTATGAAAAAGCTTGCAAGGCTCGTTGCCGAAAACATACATTTGTTTTAATTTCATAAACTTGTTTATGCAAAATGTTCATTTGTTTTGTTTTGTGTTGACTTAGTTATTTTTTTGTATTAAAATATATAGAGAAATTTTTATTTTAAAAGCAAACGGAGGTTAAGAAAATGTTTCCAAAAATTGGTATAAGACCTACCATAGACGGTAGAAGAGGTCCTCTTAAGGTAAGAGAATCTTTGGAAGACCAGACAATGAATATGGCAAAAGCTGCCAAGAAGTTATTTGAAGAAAACTTAAAGTATTCCAACGGACAGCCTGTTGAAGTTGTTATTGCCGACACCACAATCGGACGTGTTGCAGAAGCTGCAGCTTGTGCAGAAAAGTTCAAGAGGGAGGGCGTAGAAATCACCCTTACAGTTACTCCCTGCTGGTGCTACGGTTCCGAAACAATGGATATGGAAAGAAACACCATTAAAGCAGTTTGGGGCTTCAACGGTACAGAAAGACCGGGTGCAGTTTATCTTGCAGCAGTTCTTGCAGGCCATGCGCAGAAGGGACTTCCCGCATTCGGTATCTACGGACACGATGTTCAGGATGCAACAGACACATCCATCCCTGCTGATGTACAGGAAAAGCTTTTGAGATTCGGACGTGCGGCAGTTGCGGCAGCTTCCATGAGAGGCAAGTCCTATCTCCAGATTGGTTCTATATGTATGGGTATTGCAGGTTCTATCATCGATACAGCATTTATCGAGGATTACTTTGGTATGCGTGTTGAATCTGTTGACGAGGTAGAAGTTATCAGAAGAATGTCTGAGGGTATCTATGACGAAGCTGAATACCAGAAAGCACTCAAATGGGCAAAAGAAAAGTGCAAGATGGGCTTTGACAAGAACCCCGAAGATATGCAGCTTACCGCAGAAAAGAAAGAAGAACAGTTCGAGTTTGTTGTTAAGATGGCTTGCATCATAAAGGACCTTATGAACGGCAATCCCAATCTTCCCAAGGGTTGCGAGGAAGAAATGGTTGGTCACAACGCTATTGCTGCCGGTTTCCAGGGACAGAGACAGTGGACAGATTTCTATCCCAACTGCGACTTCCCCGAAGCTATACTCAATACCACATTTGACTGGAACGGTGCAAGAGAACCTATGATTCTCGCTACCGAAAACGATGTACTTAATGCATTCGGTATGCTCTTTGGTAAGCTTCTTACAAACAGAGCACAGATGTTTGCCGATGTAAGAACATACTGGAGCGGTGACGCTGTTAAAAAGGCAACAGGCTATGATATCGAAGGTAAGGCAAAGGAAGCTGACGGCTTTATTCACCTTATTAACTCCGGTGCTTGCTGTCTTGATGCAAACGGTGCCGCAAAGGATGAAAACGGCAACGGCGTTATGAAGCCCTGGTATGAGGTTACTCAGGCAGATCAGGATGCTATTATGGAAAATACAACCTGGAATATGGCAGACCTGGGCTACTTCAGAGGCGGCGGCTTCTCCTCCAGATTTTTAACAAAAGCAGAAATGCCTGCTACTATGATAAGACTCAACCTCGTTAAGGGATTAGGTCCCGTTCTTCAGATTGCAGAAGGCTGGACAATTGACCTTCCTGACGAAGTTTCCGACAAGCTCTGGGCACGCACAGACTACACATGGCCCTGCACATGGTTTGCTCCCAGATGCACAGGCGAAGGTGCCTTTAAGACAGCATATGATGTAATGAACAACTGGGGTGCTAACCACGGTGCAATCAGCTACGGTCATATCGGTGCTGACCTCATTACTCTCTGCTCAATCCTGAGAATCCCAGTATGTATGCACAATGTTCCCGAAGACAAGATCTTCAGACCCAGTGCATGGAATGCATTCGGTATGGATAAGGAAAGTGCAGATTACAGAGCCTGCCAGACATACGGACCTCTTTTCAGATAATTTGTATGTAACTAGAACAATTAAACCTCTCAATTCGTTTTGATGATTGAGAGGTTTTTTGTTGAACGACGCAATAGTAAGCATTGTTGATTTGTATCTTGAAATTAAGATGAAAATAAAGTATAATTGATATGGTGGTGATTTTATGAAAAAAATGGTTATTATATTGCTTGTATTGACATTAGTTTTATA
>JAZQBI010000082.1:0-4166 GCA_045545635.1 Clostridia bacterium
GCAAACTCTCTTGAGAATATAGACCGACCACTTCTTGACAGAATGGAAGTTATTGAGATAAACGGATATACCGATGACGAAAAGATAAACATCGCCAAAGAGTTTATTATTCCAAAGCAGCTATTGGAAAATGGGCTGAAAAAATCTCAGTTAAGAATTAATGATGGTGCAATAGCAGATATAATCCGGTATTATACCAAGGAATCAGGTGTTCGTGAACTGGAAAGGAAGATTGCTGCCGTAATGAGAAAAGCGGCAACGGAAATTGCTACCGGCAGTAAAAGGTCCGTAAGCGTATCCTCAAAATCTTTGGAGAGCTTTTTGGACAGACGGATATATGAGGATATAGATCTTATCAAAAAAGATGAGATTGGTGTTGCAACCGGACTTGCATGGACTCAGTACGGAGGAGATACCCTATCTATTGAGGTTAATGTTATGGATGGTAACGGTGAGGTGGAGCTTACCGGTCAGCTTGGTGATGTTATGAAAGAGTCTGCCAAGGCAGCAATAACATATATAAGATCAAACGCAAATAAGCTGGGTATTCCGGACGAGTTTCACGAGAAGAAGGATATGCATATCCATATTCCCGAGGGTGCTGTTCCCAAAGATGGTCCCAGTGCAGGAATAACAATGGCAACCGCTATGATATCGGCTCTTACCGGCAAAAAGGTAAGCAAAAAAGTTGCCATGACAGGAGAAATAACAATTACAGGACGAATACTTCCCATTGGAGGACTTAAGGAAAAATCTCTTGCGGCATATAGAAATGGTATAAAGACAATACTTATACCAAAGGAGAATGTCAAGGATACCTTTGATCTTCCGGATAAAATCAGAAAGGATATCAACTTCGTAATTGCAGACAGTATGGATACCGTGTTGTCCACTGCACTTCGCAGTTGAGATTGAATTTAATGAATATACACAACGCTTCTCTCACAATATCAGCGGTTTCACCCAAGCAATATCCCAAATCTCACATTCCTGAGGTTGCATTTGCAGGTCGTTCCAATGTTGGTAAATCCTCATTTATTAATAAGGTACTCAACAGGAAATCCCTTGCACGAACCAGTTCAAAGCCGGGTAAAACTGCTACAATAAATTTCTTTTCCATAGATGATACAGTGAATTTTGTAGACCTTCCGGGGTACGGATTTGCCAGAGTTTCCAAGGAGGAAAAGAAAAAGTGGGCAACTATGATAGAAACATATCTTAATACCAGAGAAAATCTTATGCAGGTTATCCTCCTTGTGGATAGCAGACATGCACCTACCGAGGATGACAAGGTAATGTTGGGATTTATTCGCAGTGTGTGTGAAAGAGCCGTAATTGTTGCTTCAAAAATTGATAAACTAAAAAAGTCAGAGGTTGAGCCCTCGTTAATGAGGATCATAAAAGACCTTTCACTGGAGGCGGATGATATCATAATTCCTTTTTCCGCTGTAAACGGCGAGGGAACTGATATGTTCTGGGATTATATTAATCAAATTATTTTAGGCGAATGTGAGGAATAATCTTATGAGTATACTTGACGGTCTTAATCCTCGTCAGCAGGAAGCAGTTCTTACAACAGAAGGTCCTCTCCTGGTTCTTGCCGGTGCAGGTAGTGGAAAAACCACCGTTCTTACAAGAAGAATAGCGCATATTATAGAGAAAGGTCTCGCAAGGCCTTGGCAGATTCTTGCAATTACATTTACCAATAAAGCGGCAAAGGAAATGCTTACGAGAATTTCGGCACTTGTTCCCGATAACGCCGGAGATATGTGGATAAAAACATTCCACAGTATGTGCCTCAGGATTCTTCGTTTTGATATTGAAAAACTCGGTCAGAAGTACACTCATGAGTTTAATGTATATGACACAAATGATCAGAAAAAGCTTATCAAAGACACTCTCAAAGCATTAAACTTAAGTGATGATATGTACCCTGTCCGTATGCTTATTTCCAGAATTTCGGATCTTAAGAGTAGGGGAGTAACACCGGAAGAATACGAAGCTGAGGTATATGATTTCAAGCAAAAGAACATTGCAAGAATTTACCGTGCATACACCGATAAGCTTATGGATAACAATTCCTTGGACTTTGATGATTTGCTCCTTAAAACAGTTGAACTTTTTACAAAATGTCCTGATGTTCTGGAATATTATCAGAATAAGTTCAGATATATCCTTGTTGACGAGTACCAGGACACTAACCATATTCAGTACCGTCTGGTTGCTCTTCTTGCAAGCGGACACCGCAACCTCTGCGTTGTAGGTGATGATGACCAGAGTATCTACAAGTTCAGGGGTGCAGACATTACCAATATTCTTGACTTTGAAAAGCAGTTCAAGGAAACAAAAACCATCAAACTTGAACAGAATTATCGCTCAACGCAGAATATCCTTGATGCTGCAAACGAGGTTATCAGAAACAATAAATCACGAAAAGAAAAGAAACTCTGGACCGATGCCGGTGCCGGGGAAAAAATTAAGCTCTATGTAACAGATGATCAGATATCAGAGGCATCATACATAAACTTTGTTATAGAAAAGCTTGTTTCTGAGGGTAAATATAAGTATGGCGATTTTGCCATTCTTTATCGTACAAACGCCCAGACAAGAGCTTTTGAAGAAAATCTTACCTGCCCATACAGGATTCTCGCTGGCTTAAGATTCTATGACAGAAAAGAAATCAAAGATATACTATCATATTTGAGAGTGATTTATAATCCTACAGATGATGTTAATCTTACAAGAATTATCAATGTTCCAAAGAGAGGTATTGGAGATTCCACTGTTGGTAAAATAGAAGCTTTGGCTACAAGCCTTGGAAAGAGCATGTTCGAAATAATAACCGACTCTCAGTATGATGAAGCTCTTGGCCGTTCACTTTCTAGAATTAAGGATTTTGCAAAAATAATTAATAAGCTTATGGATAAAAAGGACAAGATACCTGTTACTTCTCTTATAGACGATCTTCTGGAAACAACAGGCTACACAGAGTCACTTCTCAGCGAAGAACCACAGGAAGCTCAGTCACGCATAGAGAATATTGAGGAATTCCGTTCCAAGGCTTATGAGTATCAGAATGCGGTGGAAAATCCGAGCTTTGAAGGCTTTTTGGATAATATTTCTCTTGTGTCAGATGTAGATAACCTTGATTCAGAGCAGGATGCAGTAGTGCTTATGACTCTCCATTCTGCAAAAGGTCTGGAGTTTCCTGTTGTATTTATGTGCGGTATGGAAAAAGGACTATTCCCCAGTGCTATGTCCGAGGCAGAAGAGGGTGGTATGGAGGAGGAAAGACGGCTTTGCTATGTAGGAATTACCCGTGCAAGACAACTTTTATATATGACGGCTGCAAGATATCGCACCATTTACGGTCAGACTTCGCCACAGCTCCTTTCACCATTTGTTGACGAGATACCGGATGATCTTATAGAGGATTCCGCCCAAAAGAAGAATTTTATTGCAAGACGATTTGACAGCGATTACTCATATAAGCCTAAGGCAGAGTCATTTGGCAGTTTTGGTTTGACAGAATTCGGTACACCGAGGAAGATGACAATGGATACCATATCCGATAAGTACAGCTTATTTAAGGCATCCTCAATGGTTTCATCCAATAATAGTTTTGAACTAAAAAAAGGTGACAGAATAAATCACAGAAAATTCGGAGACGGTATGGTTATATCTGTTACTCCGTCCGGCGGTGATCATATGCTTGAGATACTGTTTGATAATGTGGGTACAAAAAAACTCCTTGCTTCTGTGGCAAAGCTCAAAAAGTTGTAATTTGAGGCGGTGGAATTATGATAAAAAAATTTGATGAAAAGAATATAGAAAAATTAGCAGAGGCATTTGTCTGCATAGACAGCACCGATGAATGTCTCAGATTTCTTGCGGACTTGTGTACGGTTTCGGAAGTAAAGGCAATGGCACAGAGACTTGAGGTTGCTGCTATGCTTCGTGATAAAAAAGTCTACACAGATATTGTATCTGCTACAGGTGCAAGTACCGCAACTATAAGCCGGGTAAATAATGCCCTTACATACGGCGAAGAGGGTTATGTTGCAGTTCTTGATAAGCTTGATAACAAATAATTTTGGAGATAGTTATGGAAAATACAATGTGCTACGGTGATTTTGCCTATGTGTACGATGCTTTGACCGATGATG
>JAZQBI010000083.1:0-2488 GCA_045545635.1 Clostridia bacterium
TGCATACAATACCAACGGAAATACTTGTTTGTAAGGTCTTCTATGATTTCAAATCCGAGTCTTTTATAAAGCTCAATTTCCGATTCAAACTCTTCTTCCGTTATAAGTCTATTGTCTGGATAAATTTCGGCGTGAGTATAGCCGGTTGTTTTGCTCCTTTTGAGAACTTCTGTTATAAGTAGTTCTTCAAGCCCGCAATTTTTATATGTATTTGAGATCATTATTTCCATAATAGATAAAACTTTTGCATTGTCAGGCGTGGTTTTCGGATTTTGCAATTCCTGCGGAAGCCCTGCGTATTTATTCTTATCTCCGCAATTACAGTAAGCGTAAATTTCGTGATTATAATGAGCGACATATCCCGTCATTATGCGTTTGCTTATGAGATGTTCTACCTGCTTACGGTTGATTTCCCAAAGCTCTGCAGGACTATTACCGGGGTATTGTGGCTTTTCTAAAAGTGTTCTGTTCATCTCGTCCCACTGCTTTTTAGTCAAGTCCCAACATATTCCGAAATTAAAAAAACAGCCGGAGTTTATATGCCGTTCGCAAAAAGTAAAAAATTCACGCCACTCACAATGAAGTAATACTCGGCAGTTAAACACACCCTCGGCAACGATGCGCTTCTTTAACGAAAGTGCATGGGGGCTTTTTAGTACATCATTGTTATCTCTTAAAAATTTCCCTAATTCATCAGATGAAATGTAAGGAACGGCATAAATACGGTCAAACAGAGGCGAGGTGTATGATATCTTTTCAGTACACTTCGACGCTTCAAGGGATAGTTCATAAGCACTTGTTAATTTTTGGACAAAACCGTCTGGGTCACCGTTTTGGAGACACATTTTCGCTTCGCTTGTATACAGATTGCAAATGAGATTAGCATTAAGTAATCTATCTTCCTGCATCATATTGTCGATTATCGTGCTGGCTGTCTCAAGAGATTCTTTTGTGTTGTAGTCTATAAGAGAAGAACACAGCTCAAAGGCTTTTTGATGTACATCCATTTGCTTAAATCGTATCTCTTCTTCACCACCGGTAAAATGTGCAATTTGAGGACGGTTTTTGGAGTTTATTGCCGTTTCTATTGCAAGTTCTCTGTCTCCACGCTCAAAATATGCTTTTGCAAGCATTGCTTTTGCTTCTTGAAAATCGGGATATAATGCACACAAATGCTCAAAATCGGCTATTGCCCGATTAAGGTATAGTTTGTTAGTTTCATTTTTCGCAAGAGACAATTGGATGCACGCACGACGGTAAAGAAAGGTTCGATTATCTGGAAATTCTGCAAGTGCATCCACGCATACTAATAAGGCAATTTTATCTCCAAGCTTAAGGGCTTCCTGAAAAGCTTGGTTTAGCTCGCTGTATCTGTCACCACCGAGAAGTTGATCCACGCTGATGTTCAAAACCTTAGACAAGGGAATCAAAAGATTTATGTCAGGCATATTCAAGCCTTTTTCCCATTTTGAAATAGCCTGAGATGAAATATTCAATTCGTTGGCAAGGGATTCTTGAGTATATCCAAGCCTTACACGGTTAGCGCGAATCGTTTCGCCGATATTCTTAGGATTGTTTGTCATGCTTTCTCTCCTTGTAGTTTCTTGCTTATGTTATAATGCTAATATAAAAAGCCGCAAAATACAAGCAAAAATCAAAGCTTTTGTAAATAGGACGGGTGGGTGGATGGAAAAAGCACATCGGGATGACCGATGTGCTTTGCATTGTATAATTTGGTTTCTTACCTACCACAGATTTAATATTCTTTTGAGAGCAAGAAGTCTGCGATGTGCATTGTCTTGATACCCTGATAATTTCCCCCTGCAAAATCGTCAGTGGTCAATAGGTATTTTGGATAATTGTCATTGATTTCAAGAAGACGATCATATTCTCTCTTCGCGGTCTTCTCCGATTTGATTTCCATGGTTATCTGAATATAAAGTTTGTCGTTCTGTCTGGTGGCGATAAAATCAATTTCACCATTAGGTGTTTTACCGATACATACTTCATAACCACGGCGGAGTAATTCAAGATAAACTACATTTTCAAGCATTGCAGCGACACTCTGGTCGTTATAACACAACACACTGTATTTGAATGAACTATCTGCAAGATAAAACTTCTCTTGTGTTTTTAAGAGTTCCTTGCCTTGCACATCATACCTTGAACAACGGTGCAGGATATAAGCACTCTCTAATTTTTCGAGGTAATTATACACCGTCTCGTTGTCTATAGTGCGATGCTCGGACTTGATATAATCAGAAATAGATTTTGCCGAGAACGTCTTACCCACATTGTCAAAGACAAACTTTACAACTCGCTCTAACTGGTCAACCTTGCGAACTTGATTTCTCTTAACGATATCGGAGAAAATTGTAGAATTATAAATATCACGAACAATGGTATAAGCATTGTCAAGCGGGTACTCTTGCAAGTGTATTGCGGGGAAACCACCGTACTTGATGTAATTGACCAATTCCTTGTGAAT